>JADQBT010000004.1 GCA_016278485.1 Halanaerobiales bacterium | reverse complement strand
TATCAAAATAAAATATATATAATAAAAAGGATAGCTGATGAAAGCTATCCTTTAATTATTCTCTGTTTTTATGTACTACTAGACATAAAAATGGTGCCGAGGGCGGGACACGACCACCTTCGGCACCATCTAGATTTGGTGAACAATAGGTTCTTCCAGTAGAGTCAACAATTCTACAGGGTCAATATCTCTGGAAAGAAGGCCAGGAGAGAGCAGGCCGCCGACTTTTTGCCGACCTGCGGCGAAAACCATGTCAAACTAAGTTGTCAGAGAAATCTTCTTCGCTGCCTCTTTTTGCAGGCTGGGCAAGACATGAGAGTAGGTGTCAGTGTCTAGGGGATGTGCAGTTTTAAGACTTTCTTGCACAATCCTCGGTATTCACTTTTTTGAATAGTAAAGTTAACCACGGGGATTTCTGGAAACAATATTGAATTGCAAAGACTAAAAACTTTATTTTCTTCTGCCAATCGCAATAAGTTTAATTCTGATGTATTATTTTATATTTTTGAAATAACTCTCCTTTTTATATTGTTTGTTTAAGATTAATTTTGCCATTTCTAAAATATAAAACCTTTTCCCTAAATAGTGCTGTAGCAGAAGCTACTTTTAAAGTTGTTAAAACAGAATTTGCTTTTAATAGAATATTCACTGATTTTTAGAAATTAGAATATTTTGATTATGTTAACTGGTATAACAACTACAGATGAATGGTTACATAATAGGGTACTTATTTTATAGACGGATAAAAAAATATTCTAAAATAAAAAATGGAATATATTAAAGTCTTTTTTCCATTTGCAAACCTATCAAATGTAATAAAAAGGCAAAAAGGTCGTCAACCAGAGATTATTTTCTCCCTAGTTGACGGCCAGAATCTCATTACCTATTTACTTCAATCTCCATACCCGACTTGAATTCCATGGGTACTTTCTCATTAAAGACCGTAACCTTTTAAATCAGCCTTCTGACAAATTGTTAATCGTAGGCATTATACAGTTTCTGATTTTAATTTAATTACTCATCAAATACCTTTATCTACCTTTGATCACTAATTGAAGCATCGCTATTATTAGCAGCTAAATCAGCTAAAGGATCGTATGGAGGACCGACTATTGTCCCAGCCAGCAATGCAATATCAACTGCATTTTCTGGACTTCCCCATGAGTTACCTGATAATACAAAAATTGCTCCATCTACAACGAATCCACGAGTATTATAAACTACATTGTTAACGATATGACCTGTTGAATTTGGATTTAAATAAGCAGGTTGCCTGAGAGAATAAAAATTATTATCTTGAACTATTAGATCTATCACATTTGATTGTGTTACAAATCCACGATTTGTTACCCAACCTGTTGATGGTCCTGCTTGAGGTGGTCCATAAATAACATTGTTAACAAGTTTATGATTTGTTCCGGCAAGTTGAATAAACTCAACGGCATACGGATTATCACTAGTAATTGTTAATCCATCTATTGTTACACCACTTCCAGTAACAAGAAAAGGAATTACCGCAGCTTGCAATTCTACTAGTGTACTAGGATATCCTTTCAACGTTACTCCTGCTTTATTAATTACTAATTGCGAAGTAATCGGATAAGTTCCACCTAGTATATGAACAGTCCCTGTTGGGGATACAGCCGTCACACCTTCTTGTATCGTTCCAAATGGACTAGCTTGTGTACCGTCTCCGCCAACTGCTCCTGCTTGAACATATACTTCAAATGGGTTAGGTTGAACCGTACCTGTTGGACCAGTTGGGCCAGTAGGACCTATATCACCTTGAGGCCCAGTAGGCCCAGTAGGACCGATATCACCTTGAGGACCAGTAGGTCCAGTAGGACCGATATCTCCCTGAGGACCAGTTGGACCAGTAGGACCGATATCTCCCTGAGGACCAGTAGGACCAGTAGGACCGATATCTCCCTGAGGACCAGTAGGTCCAGTAGGACCGATATCTCCTTGAGGACCAGTAGGACCAGTAGGACCGATATCTCCCTGAGGACCAGTAGGTCCAGTAGGACCGATATCTCCTTGAGGACCAGTAGGTCCAGTAGGACCTATATCACCTTGAGGCCCAGTAGGCCCAGTAGGACCGATATCACCTTGAGGACCAGTAGGTCCAGTAGGACCGATATCTCCCTGAGGACCAGTTGGACCAGTAGGACCAGTAGGACCAGTTGGACCAGTAGGACCAGTAGGACCAGTAGGACCGATATCTCCTTGAGGACCAGTTGGACCTCTACGTCCTCTGCACCCTTTACAACATTTGGGACCTTTACGTCCTCTACATTTTCTGCGCCCTCTGCGCCCTTTGCGTCTGGGGCCGGAAGGACATTTATATTTTTTTGGACAAATTGTCCACCAGTTACATTCTTCTTTGCAATTCTTTATATTTTGAAATGTGGAATCGTTTTTATCAAAATTATCTTTAAATTTATTCAATATGATAGCCTCACTTTCATGATAATATTTGACAAAATATTTTAGTATATTATATGTTCAAATTTTACTAATGTGTTTCTACTTTATAACGGTGAACAGTGGAGTACCTTAAAAATTTATTGTCGCCCACGTGTCGCCCAAAAGTCTATAAAAACCTGATATAAAATAACAAAATTGGAAGCCCATGCTTCCGGTTAATTTCATATATTTACTATTATGTAATACAACCTAATTCCATCTGGTACTATAGACATAAAAATGTGTTGAGTCTCGGGGAAAAGCCGCGTTCGGCATCACCCAGATTCTGGTGAACAATACTTCTTTGAGACCAAGAAATTTATATAAAAATTATTTGACAATTTATTGCAATCTATATTTAATCGATGTTAGATAACATATTTTATATAATGATTATTTTACATTCAGATAGAAAGGAGTAGAGATATGCCACCTAAAAAAAAGTATTCAAGGGAACAAATAGTAAATTCTGCATTTGAATTAGCAAGGGTTGAGGGTATAGAGGGCCTTACAGCAAGGAGAGTAGCTGATGAACTGGGTAGCTCAGTAGCACCTATCTATGTAAATTTTAGCGATATAAAAGAATTAAAAAAAGCAGTTGCAAATAAAGCTTTTAAAGTAAGTCAAGAGATGTCAAAAGAAGAAATTACAGGTGATAGATTTTTAGATATCGGTATAGCAAGTTTGCGTTTTGCCAAAGAATATAGTGCTTTATTCCGGGAATTAGTATTAAAAAAGAATGATTACATGGAAGATTATGACAAGGAACTTGGAAATGAGATTATTCAAGAGATTAGTAATGAAACACAATTAAGAGATTTTACTGATGAAGAGTTAGGGATTTTTGCTCAAAAGAATGGCTTTGATACTCTTATTCTTGAAAAACATCACACATTAGGTGGGGAGTGTACAGGTTGGGATCGGCAGGATTATCATATAGATGGCTGTATCCACTGGCTTGTGGGTACAAAGAAAGGGACTCCTATTAGAGAACTTTGGGAGACCGTTGGTGCCCTTGATGGTGTAGATATTTATAATCCTGAGAGTTTTATGGTAGTTGAGCATGAGGGTGTCACAGTGCATTTTTATCGTGATTTGGAGAGACTTAAAAGCAGCTGGCTTAAAATATCGCCTGAAGATAAAGATATAATAGAAGACTTTTGTAAAGATATTAAAAAATTGCATTCTTTTTCTGTTCCTGTTGGAAAACCACTTGACATGATGAATATTTTTGAAAAAATTAAATATATGTTCTTGATGAAAGATGTTGGCGCGGTTATGAATAAGTATAGCAAAATCAGTGTACAGGACTTTGCCAGCAAGTTTAAACATCCGGCATTAAGAACAGCTATTTCTTCTTTTCTGCCAGAAGGAGATTATAGTGTTGTGTCAGTTATATTTCCACTTGGGACGTTTACAGGAGGTCAATCTTCTATTCCTATGGGTGGTTCTAAAGCATTAGCTATGCGTATGACAGATAGATACATATCATTAGGTGGTACAGTAAAGACCTCAAGTGAAGTGGTGGGACTTGATATTGAAGGAAAATCAGTAAAAAGGAATCAAATGTGAGAATGGTAAATCCTATAAAGCTGATATTTTTATTGTAGCGACTGATGCCAATGTCTTGTATGATAAATTACTGGAAGGGAAATATCCTGACCGACAGTTTCAAAAGAGATATAATAATCCTACAGATTATTCACTGGCTTCAAATATTTATATTGGGATTGGTTATGAAGGTATAATGGATAATATTCCACGAACACTTAAATTTCCTGTAGAATCACTGGATATTAAACAAAATCAAAAGCCAATAGAACATCTACAAATGACTCATTATGGATATGAGTCTGATTTTGCCCTGGAGGGTCACACTGTTATTACTTTTGCCATTAATCAATTTGAACCTGAGTTGGATTGGTGGGAAGAACTTGTAAAGAATAAAGAAGCATATAAGAAGGAGAAGTCTCGTATTGGAAAGAGTGTTATACAGGCATTAGAAACTCGTTTTCCTTACATGCAAGGTAAGCTCAAATTACTTGATGTTGCTAGTCCACAAACATATGCGAGATATTGTAATGCTTATCGGGGTGCTTTTATGGGTTTTTGGCCAACATTACAGGGGAAAGAAATGCGACATAACGGAAATATTAAGGGTTTGAATAATATTTTTCTTAGTGGACAGTGGCTAAAACTCCCAGGAGGTCTTCCTACAGCTTTAATTACAGGTAAAGATACAATAATGCGGCTTTGTAAAAAGGAAGGAAAAGATTTTATATCTATATAGATGTAAAATCATGTACATTGATAATCTGCCATTTTTTCTTTCCTCTTTTTCTAATGTGTGCCTTAATTAATTCTTGGTCATTAGTGAAGTAGATACAAATATGTGATATACTATAGGAAAATTTTGTTG
>JADQBT010000029.1 GCA_016278485.1 Halanaerobiales bacterium | reverse complement strand
TATGGTTTTATTATAACATACATAGTAAACTATCTCACGCAAGATTTTAGATAACTAAAGTATATACGAAACTAACTTCGGTAATATGTACTTAGTTAAACCTATTCATTCCAAAAAGTAATAACAGCGTAGTACATTAAACATATTTTGAGCTTTAATACCGGGCAAGTATTCAACAGAACGAGTTTCAGTACCTTGTCTATAACCAATGAGGAGAATAGATAGAAGTATAACTAATAGTGAAACCATATTTTTTTATTTATAATTTATATTACCTTTAGTTAAGAAGCTTGTAGCCAAATCAGCAAGAACAGATGCGATAATATTAATTCCACTATTATGAATTTAACTTATCAAAAACTAATTTGAACTTATCTTTATAGTTATATAAATCATTTACAGATTCTATATAGACTTTTTCCTCGGATTCTCTATGACCATCTTCATTATAGATGGGAAATTCAATATAATAATTAGTGTAATTTAAATATAAGCGACATATCCATTTGCGAGTATTATCATCAAGAAGAATGCTGAAATATCTAAGCGTATCTTTATAAGTTATTCTTTCAGGATCAGAGAAATCGGAAAATATGGATTTAATCGTATAATACCCAGCTAATTCTTCTTCAGTTGTTTCATAATCAGGAGTATCATCGATATCTTCTATTGCAGCTGCTACTTCTTCTGCATCTTGTTCTTCTTTAGTATCAAGGGCACTTTCAAGTTTATCTCTTACCATACCGTTAACAATTTGGGATATTGATTTTTTAATAATGTCTTTAAATTTATCTTTTACATTTTGGGTTTTTCTTCCTTCATAAACTTCTCCTAAAACATATGTAATAAAACTGTCATCTGGATTTTCAAATTGTGTTGTAATAAGTCTTTTAATTGAATTTGAATATTTTAATATTTCAGCAGTAGATAATATGTTATCAATGTTGAAAGCATCTTTATAAAACTTTTTTAATTCCGCAATTTCTTGATCTTTTAAATTAAGCATATCAATTTCCAAAAATGGTTTGCGGTCCATTTTATTTTCTATTTCTAAATCAGTATAGAATTTATATACTATACCGTTGGTTAAGATACCTATTTTAGCATTAGTAACAGTAAAGTACCTTGTCAATTGATCATTATGTGGATCTAACTTGTCCACATCACACCATTTAGCTTCAATTAATATTTGTGTTTTTCCATCAATTACAATAGCATAATCAACTTTTTCGCCTTTTTTGGTTCCAACATCTGCAGTGAATTCTGGAACAAACTCAATTGGGTTGCGGGTATCATAGCCAAGTAAATCAAAAAACGGCATAATGAATGCATTTTTTGTTGCTTCTTCAGTGTGTATCTGATCTTTAATTTCCAAAATCTTTGTTGACAATTCATTTAATCCATCAGTTAAATCCATTTTTTATTCCTCCTTTGATTTTTACGGTAACAACCTTCATTTCCCATCGGAATCACTTAAATAAACTTGTCGAATATTCTGATATTTTGTCGGAACAAATGTTCGTTATTCATGCAAAAAAAATAGAAACTGTCTTTGAAGTAAATTAACTGGCTTGCTTTCCATGTTACTAGACTGCTTGGCTAACTATCATATAACATAATTCTAAATAGTTCATATAATATAAGTTCTATCTTCATACATAAAAACCTTTTTCGCCATAAAATTATAATTATAGATTATTATCTACAACATTGCTTTTTAAGATATTGATAAATTAATTTATCTAATTCTTGACTCTTTGCAATTACTTTTTTATTTTTCAATCCATTAAGAGTTCCTAATTTAATAAGCTCATTTCTTGTATTTTCAATAGGATTTTTATCCACGACTAACACATCCTTAATTAATAGTATAGTAAATTACTCATATTTTATCATAAAACTGACTTGTAGTCAAAAAAGTGATTAAAATAGTTGATTTAAGAAGGAGATAGCCAGTTTTGGTTGTGTTTACCACTTAATTTATATTTACAAAGCGAACAAATGTATGTTAAAATTAGCATTAACACATAATATAATGAGGTGGAAAAATGATTAAAGATCGTGGTAATAAAAAATGGCAAGGCATGTTTTTGGTTGAACATAAAAAACGATTGCAAGAGTTAAAAAAGAGCTTTGATGATGTGGAAAAGCCTATACTTGATGAGCAGCAACTTGAATATTTAAATAAAAAAATAAGAGAAGTAATTGAAACAGGTGAAAAGGTAGAGATTACATATTATAAGGACAAAAGAATTAAAAAATTACATGGCTTAATAAATGATTTCTCTCAAAAGACTATTTTAATAAGAGTAAAATCTTCTTCTAAGACTTTACAAATAAATAATATATTAGACATTAATTAAAAGATAATAACAAATTATGAAGAAATTTTACAGTATAAAGATAATATTGCAGGAAATGATAATTAGCAAGGAGGGATTTAAGTGTGAAAAAAATTATTCTAATATTAATGTTAATTTTAGGTTTATTTATATTTGCTGCTTGCGATGATTATCAATTAGGTAATTATGAAACAGATGAGTCTTCAATTTTCAAATTAGGTGAGGTAAAGAATGTTCGAATTGTTAGAAATAAAGCTGATGTAAAATCAGGTTTAAGTGAACAATCTCCTACAATTGCTTCTTTAAATAAGGGAGAAAGAGCTAGGGTTTTGGGTGAGTCTGATAATTTTTATGTTATAAGGATGAGAGATAAACGTATTGGCAGTTTAAATAATAAAGATGTTGAACCAATTACTGTTGAAGACCAACCTGATGATGAAGTAGTAATTGATCCAGAGCCTCCTAGTGCAGGTGATAATGATTTAGCAGATACACCTGAGCCGGAAGGCCCAGCTAATCAAGATGAGTCAGCGCCAGCCAACCAAAATAATGAGGCAAATGATTCAGGTATTAGTAATTTAGAAAATCAGATGATTGAATTGATTAATAAGGAAAGACAAAAAGAAGGTTTAGCTCCTTTAAGAAGAGATTCAGAGTTAACAAGAGTAGCACGCATCAAAGCGAATGATATGGAAAGAAATAATTATTTTAGCCATTATTCTCCTACCTATGGTAGTCCATTTGATATGTTGGATAGATTTGATGTGGAATATATTATGGCAGGTGAAAACTTGTCAGGAAATTCATCAGTAGAGACAGCACATCAATCTCTTATGCAATCTAGTGGGCATCGTGCAAACATTTTGAAAGAAAGTTTCACACATATTGGTATTGGGGCTGTTGAAAGTTCTAGATATCGTTACATCTTTGTTCAATTGTTTATTAAAAAATAGTTCTAACTTAAATTAAAATAAAGGTAATTAGCATAGTTTATTCAATTATATATATAAATTAAATGTTTTACTTATGTTTAAACTATGCTTTTTTTAATAAAATTAATGACTAATGTTTGTACGGTATTTTAGCTAAAGATAATAAGAAAAGGTGGTTATACTATGCTTTTTAATATCAATAATCCTCAGTTTTGGCGAAGTTCAGGTATGAGAGAAAAAGATAGCCAACAAATAGAAGTAAAGATGGGTAATGATGGCAAACTCTCTTTATCAGATGAAATTATTGAAAAACTACAGTTAAAGCAGGGGACAGAGTTAAAACTAAAATTAGGTGAAGACGGTCTTTTATTAGAGAGGGCTGATCCGCTTTTACAAAAGGTTTATGTTGAACCTACTAGTGAATGTAATCTTAGTTGTAGGACCTGTGTTCGTAATTCCTGGGAAGAAGAAACAGGTAGAATGTCAATGGAAGTCTATGATAAATTAATTGCTGGTTTAGAACAATTTCCTTCACTTAAGAAAATGAGTTTTTGGGGGATTGGTGAACCACTTGTTCATCCCAATATAGCTGAGATGATAAAAAAAGCTAGTCAGTTGGGAGTCCAGACTCAGATGATTACTAATGCCTTGCTACTTGATGAAAAAATGGCAGAAGATCTCCTTGCAGCTGGTTTAAGTAGTATTGTTATTTCAATAGATGGTACTTCTGCAGCAACCCAAGCTGATATTCGTTCGGGAGCAGAGCTTGAGTTAATTAAGGATAATGTTAAACGCTTAAGAGAGTTAAGAGATAGAAAAGGCTTAAAAAATCCTGAAATAGGATTAGAATTTGTTATTATGAAGCAAAATGTTCATGAATTAAAGAATTTGAGAAAATTAGCTTTTGAAATGGGAGCTAGTTTTATTTTTCTAACAAATTTATTACCATATACAAAAGAGATGATTGATGAGGTTTTATATTCGTTTAGTATTAGTCGTTCAAAACCTGAGGAGAGAACAGAGCATAGACCAGAAATATATTTACCACCAACAGATCTGCGTCAGGATACAATCAATAATCTAATTAAAGTGTCAGGCCATGCAAGTTCTATTAGTACTCCCCAAGTACCTTTTGATCAGAATAGAGGGTATTGTAAGTTTATTGAAGAAGGATCAATCTCGGTGGCTAATGATGGTAAGATAAGTCCCTGTATTGCCTTGATGCATTCTTACACTTGTTATATTAGAGATCGTCAAAAACGAATTAAACGAATTAAAAGATATACAGTAGGAGATTTAGAAAAAAATTCAGTGAATGATATCTGGGCTAATGATGAGTTTGAAAATTTCAGAAAAAAAGTAAAAGAATTTGCTTTTTCTGATTGTACACAATGTGCAGGCTGTGAAATGTCAAAAACAAATGAAGAGGATTGTCACGGTAATGATTTTCCAGTCTGTGGTGATTGCCTCTGGGCAAAGGGGGTTGTTCAGTGTCCTTAAATATCGAATTTAAGCCAATGTCTATTAAGTATGCTAAAATACTAGGCAACTGGCAATATGATGGGTATGTTAAAAAGATTTATGTCGACCCTTATCTTAAGAATAATGAAAAAGAAACTGATCAAATGCGTGGTCCAGGTGGTTGTTATGGATTTGTTGCTATTGACCTGGAAAAGAGTCAACTTGTTGGCCTTTTTGAATATTATTTTAATGATGATAGCATGGAAATTGGTCTAGCACTTAACCCAGCTTTAATAGGGAAAGGTCTGGCCAAAAATTTTGTATTAAAAGGGGTAGAATTTGGAGTAAATTATTTTGATTATGCTGGAGATTATGTTAAATTACATGTAAATACTAATAATGTACCGGCTGTCAAAGCATACAGACAGGCTGGTTTTGCCCTGGCTTCTCAAGATGGCGATAAATTAGAAATGAGAAAGACTGTAAGAAAATGGCAAGAAGAGTATCCGCTTTTAAAGGATATTATCAAGACTAAGGAAGTATTTTGGTTTAATCCCAATTATAATGATAGCAAAAGTGAACAGCCTTTGGATATTTCCCTTACTGATATTTATGAAGCCGAAAAAAGATTAAAAAGGTTTGCGCCATATATTAAAAAATTATTTGCAGAAACCAGGAAAAAAGATGGTCTGATTGAATCAGATTTAGAAAATATTAATGATTTTAAGGATACATTAAATAATATTTTTGCTTCAGAAATAAAAGGTAATCTGCTTATCAAAAGAGATGATAGCTTGCCCATCGCTGGCTCTATCAAGGCGCGAGGTGGTATTTACGAAGTCTTAAAACATGCAGAAGATCTAGCTCTACAGGCAGGACTTCTTTCTGAAAAAGATAATTATACGGTTTTTGCCAGTCAAAGATTTAAAAACTTTTTTTCTGAATACTCATTGGCTGTTGGTTCAACCGGTAATTTAGGATTAAGTATTGGCATTATGGGGACAACCTTAGGTTTTAAGACCACGGTTCATATGTCGGCTGATGCGAAAGCATGGAAGAAAGAACTACTAAGAGAAAAAGGAGCAATCGTTAAAGAATATAGTTCTGACTATAGTGAGGCTGTAAAAGCTGGTAGAAAAGAATCTGAAAAAGATGCCAAGTCATATTTTATTGATGATGAGAATTCAAAAAACCTATTTTTAGGTTATGCTGTAGCAGCTTTAAGATTAAAAGAACAATTTGTAGAGATGAATATCATAGTAGATAAGAATCACCCTTTATATGTCTATCTACCCTGTGGTGTTGGGGGAGGACCAGGAGGAATAACATTTGGTCTCAAAATGGTTTTTAATGAAAGTGTAGAATGTTTTTTTGCAGAACCAACTCACTCCCCTGCCATGTTGATTGGTATGCTGACCGGAGAACATGATAAAATATCTGTACAACAATTTGGAATTGATAATAAAACTGCTGCCGATGGTTTAGCAGTGGGTAGACCTTCCAAATTAGTTGGTAAATTGATGGAGCCAATGTTGACTGGGATCTATACGGTTCAGGATGATATCCTATTTAAGTTATTAGAAAAATTATATAAAGAAAAAAATATTAAATTGGAACCATCTGCTTTGGCTGGTTTTCCCGGTCCAGCTAGATTATCTAAGAATAAAAAGTATCAAAATGATCAGGCAACACATTTGCTCTGGGCAACAGGTGGAAGTATGGTTCCAGATAAAGTCTTCCAAAGTTATTTATAATTTAATGATTAAAAAATAATCTGACAAGGATCCTGTTATTTATGGGATCCTTTTTTTCTTGTAATAAGTATATAAAATGGCACTATTTAATAATTAATGTTAGTTTAATAAAGGAGAGTTAATAATTTTGTATAATTATAGTATTAATAAATGTAATTTTTAATAAAGGATGTCAAATTATGTCGAAAAATAATAGAATATTTAGAATAATTAAGATGATTTTGTTAATGCGAGAAACCTATGTTGGTTGGAATGCGCAAAAATTTGCTGATTATTTTAATGTATCTGTCAGGACTTTTCATCGGGATAAAGGATTAATGGAAGAGTTGGGTGTTCCAATATATTATGATAATCAGTGCCATTCCTATAAAATCTTAGATACTTTTAACTTTGAGGCACCAAATCTTACAAAAGAGGAAACAGAGTCTTTAATGTTTGCTGCGAAAGAATATCATAACAAGAATGTCCCTTTTTCAGCTGAACTGGAGACAGCAATGGCAAAAATTCATAATACCCTACCCGATTTTATTAAAAACAGTATTAGTAAATATATTAAGCAGTATAAAATTATTGATAAACGTTATGTAGATTTAGGTGTTCATGAAGATACCTTAAATAAGATTAATCAGGCAATGGAAGAGCAAGAAAGCATAGTAATTGATTACTATGCTTTAAGTAAAGATCGGAAAAGTAAGAGGAAAGTTGAACCATATAATATATTTTTTAATGATGGGGCACCTTATCTAGCTGGATACTGTCATTTGAGAGATGAAATTCGATATTTTAGAATAGACCGGATTAATGAAATTACTCTAACAAATGAAAAGTATCAGATTCCTGATGATTATTCCTTAGAGGACAACCTGGCAGATGCCTGGGGAATTGAACAGGGTGAGAATATTTATGTAAAAGTAAGGTTCATAGGTAAAGCTGCCAGATTGGTAAAGGAATATCATTGGAATGAACGCCAGCATATAAATGAAATATCTGATAAGGAGATTATTTTTTCTGTTTGGACAAGCAGTCGTGAGGAGATAAAAAGCTGGATCTTAAGCTATGGAGCTAGTGCTCAAGTTCTGGCACCGACTGATTTAAGAGAAGAAATAAGGGTTGAAATTGGAAAAATGTTAAATAATTATTAAAAAAACTGGTGTTCGAGACATAATGGTGTCACTGGGATCTGTTATGATGTATTTAGATGGTTTACTAGTAATTAGAATAAAACATAAAGTGATTGTTCGAAAGGAGTGATATGAATTAATAATTACATTAATATGATTTATGACTATTATTCAAAAACTAAAAGTGGCTTAAACATTAATCTTTTTAAGCCTTACAGTTATCAAAAAGAAGTTGCTGAAGTAATTTTAAATGGTGAAAATATCATTCTACAAGCTCCTACAGGAGCAGGTAAAACCCTAGGGTCGATTATGCCTTTTATAATTGCTAAAGAAGAAAAACTTGCTTTTCCTAATAAATTAATTTATTCTACACCTCGCAGGACTCTTGTAAACAGTTTATATAAAGATATAGTTGAAGAAATTACTGAAGGTAATTTTAATAATGAATTTGACATTACTATTCAAACTGGTGAAAGAAAAGAAGATAAATATTTTAATGGAGATTTAGTTTTTACAACTTTTGATCAGAGTTTATCATCTGCTTTGAGTATGCCAATATCTTTATCTAATCGACTAGGAAATATTAATGTTGCAGCAATTTTATCTTCATACTTAATATTTGATGAATTTCATTTATTTGATTTACAAGGCTCTTATACAACAACAGTATTATTATTGGAGAAACTAAAAGAAATAGTTCCTTTTTGTATCATGACTGCAACACTTTCTAAAAAAAGAACTAGAGATTTGGCTGATAAGTTGGATGCTAGAGTTATTAGGGCGGACGATAAATACTATTTAAAAGACATTATTAGTCAAAAAGGAAAAGAAAGAAAAATACATGTGGATATTAATTCTCTTAATGCTGAAAAAATTGTCTATTTACATAATAAAATAGATAACGAGAGTAGATCAAAAAAATCAATTGTAATGTGTAATCGAGTAGATAATGCTCAAAAAATATATAAAGATTTAAAAAATATATTAAGCAAAAAAAATAATGATATTAAATTAATTTTGATTCATTCCAGATTTTTAGACAAAGACCGTTTTGAGAAAGAAGAAATAATAAAGAAATTATTATCAAAAAGCAATAATGAAAGTAATGTAATTTTAGTAAGTACTCAAGTTATTGAAGTTGGAATTGATATAACATCTGATATTATGCATACTGAAATATCATCTATAGATTCATTTTTGCAGAGAATTGGCCGATGTGCACGATATCAGAATGAAAAAGGAGAAGTTTATGTTTATGATGTTTTAAATGAAGGTGAAAATAAATATTTGCCTTATGATGAAGAAGTTACTTTAAAAACATTTGAATATTTAAAAAATATTAATAATAATTTTTTGACTCCAGAAAAATCACAGGAAATTATTGATAAAATTTATAGTGAGGAAACAAATATTGACTCTCAAATAAAAGAGATAACTGAAATAACATCATCATCTTTCATAAATGAGAGTTGGAAATCACCTGATAAGAATAGGTTTAAAGATTTAATTAGAGATATAGTTGGTTGTAATATAATTATTAAAAATTGGATTAAAGATGGGGATTCACCGTATAATTTTCAAAGCCTAAATATTTCACCTTGGACATTAAGGAGCAAAATTAAAAAAATTGCTAATAAGACTGAATCTTGGCTGGTTAAACAGGTAATAGAAAGAAGTGATGAAAGTGAATATAAATATACTTATAGGACAATTAGCGCAGTAGATATTTATGCAAATGAATTGTATCTTCTCAACTCGCAATTTTTTGCTTATAATAAAGAAATTGGTTTATTATTTAATGAAACCGGCAGTGTGTTCGAAAGACTCCCAAAGAATTTACAAGAAAATGATTTCGACAATATTTATAAAGAGGAAAGTTTTTTACAACATATTAATAGTATAAAAAAGGAAATTCCAAAATTAATTGAAGAAATATGTTATTTAATTGATTTTATAAAGATTAGTTTCGAATTAGATGATCAGCAATTGAATGATATTGTTGAATTAACTATCTGGGCACATGATCTTGGTAAATTGCAAGATAATTGGCAGTCAGCTCATAAAAAAAGTGAGTATCGTTTTATTGCTCATGGAGAAAGAATAAAAAAGCCACCAGGACATGCTGGAGAAAGTTTTTGGATAGCTTTATCGGTTATAGAGGATTATGTATTTGATTTTATTAAAAAGAAAGATGTTATTATTGATATTATTGCTAAAAGTTTAATTTCTCATCACTCAATTAAACTTAATAAAGTAAATTCATATGAGATTTCAGATGATGCAAAAAAATATTTAGAAGAAATAAATGATAAGTTTTTTAGTAACATTAAGTTAAAAAAATATTTAGGTCAAAAAATGGATAAGTTGTTTTTGAAATTAAATTTAGGCGAGGAAATAAATGATTTATCTGAACAAATAAATATAAGAACTACGGAAGAATATTTGTTTTATTTTTTATTAATAAGAGTTTTGAGATTGGCTGACCAAAGAGCTACTAAAAAGTTAAATCAATGAAATGGGTGACAAAATGAAAAGTTTTTTTGTGAAAAAAGTTGAAGGAGATTATAGTGATATTCTAATGGCTAGAGGAGTTGCAGAAATAGCGAAAGAGGTATTCCATCAAAATTCTATCGAGGATGTGAACATTTGGATAAAGAATAAGGGATCTTTTTATGTTGTGGAAAATGAAAAGGAATTGAAGAAATCATATTTTAAAAAAATAAATTTTAAAACTTTATATCCATTAATTTATTATAAAAAAATGGATCAAAGACCAAATTACACTGGAGATGTTATAGATTTTACAGTTGAAGAGAAATATAAAGAATGGTCAGATAATAAAAGAAAATCAGCTTTAATAAGGCAGTCAACAGGCATACCATTAAGTAATAAAATAATGAATGATTTATATAGTATCAAAGATCATTTTGGTGAGCTTGTTTATACTATACTAGAACATTTCAATAAAGCTGGAGTAGATTATTTAGAATTAAATAAAAAAATGGACAAATTATTTGAAAAAATACAACTTGAAAAATTCAAAGAAATTATAAAAATTAATTTGACCAGACAGGAACTATTAAAAATAGAACCTATGTTGGATAATTTATTTTTAAAATTTGAAAATTTTCACTGGAGTAAAAGGAATAAAGTTAAAAAATTAATTAAACATGAGCTTGGAAAATCAGAGAATAATCTTGAAGAAAATAAAGTTATAAAGCAAATTTATAGTGATGCAAAATTAGATTTTACTTCAAGCCATAATGCATTAAGTAGTTTATTGCCCAAAAGAGTTAAGGGAATTAATATTGACGATGTGTCTTCTGATTCCAACATCTCTCCTAAAAATACTTCTGAAAATTGGATAAAATTATTCCTTATTTTAATTGGTTTTTATAAATCTTTAATTCTACAAGGAATGCAATCAGGTAATAAATTATACTCAGTAATTTCTCCAAATCAAGTTCGATTGGATAAGTTCGATAATTTACATGTTAATTTGATTAATAACTATAATCCGGGTAACACTCTAGAAAAGCAAAATATTCTTTTTTTGAGTGATTTTATAATTAATTTACTTAATAAATTGGAAGAATTCAATCAAAACACAAGAAAGAGAAGAAGAACGGTTCTTAATAATTATATTGTAGGATTAAAAAATGTTTATTTAGTTGATATGGGACAGAATCATATTATTAAAAATATTTTTGATCTAAATGTTCCCAATTGGATTATGTTAGATACGAAAGAAGATAAAGTGGAATTTACTAAGGTATTCCAGGAAATTAAGGATTTAATTACACCTATCGACGATAAAAATGAAGATATAAAAATT
This sequence comes from Halanaerobiales bacterium, assembly GCA_016278485.1. Taxonomy (GTDB): domain Bacteria; phylum Bacillota; class Halanaerobiia; order Halanaerobiales; family Halanaerobiaceae; genus JADQBT01. The sequence continues at coordinate 32,142 of JADQBT010000029.1, read as the reverse complement.
TTTCAGGAGTTATATAATTTTTTAACAACTGAAAGAGTTGATTACCTATTAAACTTTTATTATCAACATGCATTGCTGGCTATGAAAAGGCTTGGAAATAATGATGGAGTCAAAATTTATTCGAAAAGGAGTGTTGAATTTATTATGGGTAAATTAGAAAATGTTAGTGGAGGTAGTTATTCAGTAATCCTTGCTAATGAAGGATTTAAAAATTTTGCTAAAGCGATTAGAAATAGTACATTGGTACCAATATACCTAAATAAAAAGAAAAAAATCAAGTTTGGTTTACTACAGAGCATTAGAAGATCATCTTTAAATAAAGATACCCTAATTACAAAACTATCAGAGTTTATGGCAAATTATAATAATGAAAATGGATTAGATAATTTTCATAATAAAAATCCTATGCGCTCAAATTTATCTACTAAAGATATGGAGGATTTAGTTACTTTAATTGATGGGTATGATTCCAAGATTATTGGAAATATGTTACTTGCTTATGGATTTGGTAAAGATGAAAAAGTAGAAGAAATAAAAGGAGGAGAATAAAATGAATAAAAGAGTATATTCTATTTCAATTAATGGAAAAGTCGGTTTGAATCTTCACGACTTAAATAATGAAAAGTCAGAAGGAAATCAATTGACAACAAGAAATGTCACTATTACAGATGGAGCCGGAAAACTAGCAACGGTTAATGCTGTATCTGGTGATATGTTGAAACATATTCAGGCTAGTCACTTATTCAAGGTAGCTGAAGGAAATGAAAAACTGCCAATGTGTAAGGGATGTCAAAAATTTGATGCAAATAGAATTACTATCGATGATGACTTTGATAGTTTTACTAAAGATGCTGATAGCAAATCAGATATAGTAAATAAAATGATTGAAATGTGCGTTATTGATGATATGGAAGGAATCCTAATCACAAATAATAACAAAAACATTGGTAGAGACTCAATAGTAGAATTTGGTTGGTTGGTGGCTATACCTGAAGAATTTAATTCGGAAAACTTATTCCATGTTAAATATTCTAATTTAGAAAAAACAGAAGGAACTGGTAAAAATGAAGGACAGAATATTTTCTATCGGCCTTTGAATTCTGGTCAATATGCAGTAGTAAACAACTTAGAGATTGCTAGAATTTCTTATAATGATATTTCAAAGGAGTATGTATTGGATAGAGAGAAAGCAATTAATAGATACAAGGCACTTCTTAAATCAATTATGTTAACATATTACTCTCCAGAAGGGGCAATGCGGAACACTCAGGCTCCACATATGACAAGTTTTGAAGGTGTAGTAAGTGTTAGTTATAGTTCAGTTCCAGCCCCTACAATAAGTGCTTTAAATCCGAATTATAAAAATGAAATTGACTCTATTTGTAATACATTAAATGATATTGGAGAGAATGTTGAATTAAAAGAATTTAAATCAATGGGTGAGTTTGCTGAAATTATTAAAAATTTAATTAATAATACTGTTCCTTACGGTGTTAAAGAAGGTTAGGGGGTAGTTATAATGTGGCTAGAAACTGAGTATATACCAACTTCATTATTTTCATTTAAAGATATAAAAGCAACAAATACAGCGGCTACTTCTTTGTTATTTCCAACTCCATTTGGTGTAAAAATGGCTTTGATATCTGAAGCCATACAAAAATTTGATTTAGAAAAAGGTAAAATGATATTTAATCTTATTAAAAATAAAAAAATTAAATATTATTTACCACAGGAGGCTGTAGTAAATAAGACTTTTGGAAGAATAAATGATTTAAGAAATAAAGTTGGTCGTTCGAAACCTGCCTACAGAGAATATGTTTTTTTAAAAGGCAGTTTAAAAATCTCTATAAATATTAAAGAGCAAAGTAAAGCGGAAATTAAATTATTAAAAAAATTATTTATAGGAATAAACTATTTTGGAAAAAAGGGATCTTTTATGCAATTTAAATCATTTAATATAACAGATGAATTAAATCCAAATTATTTAAAACTAATGGATGAAGATGAAATTAGTTTTGAATATAAATCAATTATTCAATTTACTGAAGATATTCCTCCTAAAGCTACTTTTGCAGCTATTAATATTTATAATAGTACAGAAAGTTTAAAAAGAGATTATAATAAGAATTTGTTTCTCGTTAATATAGAAAGAACTTTATCAGGAGATGGATATCAGTATTATAAAATTGTCAATTAATTAGGATGATAAATATGAAATTAAATATCACAACAATTGAATTCAATATTGTTGCTTTAGAAAATATTAATCTACCAGAACACCCCGGATCGACTTTCCGGGGTGCATTTGGACAGGCTTTAAGAGAATTATCATGTAATTTCGCTAATATGAAGTGTGAGAAATGTAACCTTAATTCAAAATGTCCATATTCACTGTTTTTTAATCCTTTCCTTACAGAAAAAGATAAATTGAAAACTTCAGGAAGGTTTCATAATAAGTTAAGACCTTTTATAATTGAACCTGCTATAAGTGGTAAAACAGAGTATTTGCAAGGGGAAAATATTAAGTTTACAATTAATGTATTTGGTGAGATGAAACAATTTATTCCTTATATAATAGAAAGTTGGAGGAATCTACAAGGTAAAGGGATTGGGGCAAATCGCGGCAAATTTTTATTAGGTAATATTTGGATAATAAATGACATTTTAGGAAAAAGTATTAAAATATACGATTATAAAGATGAATTAGTGGTTAATAAAGAATTAAGCATAAGTGTTGATGATATAAATAAGCAAGTTAATTTATATAAAGAAGATAAAGTTACATTTATTTTTAAGTCTCCAACTTTGCTTAAGTATAAAGGTCAATATATCAAAAAAAGCTTAGAATTTAATATTTTAATGAGAAACTTATTTAGAAGACTATCAACTTTAGCTGCTTTCTATGGAGAAGAAATGGATATATATTTTAAAGATTATCTTGATAAAGCAACTGAAATAGTGATTGTTAATGAAAATTTAGAGTGGAAACAGTGGTTTAGATACTCAAACAAACAACAACAAAAAATTGATATGCAGGGATTTACAGGAATGATTACATATCAAGGTGATATAAAACAATTTTTGCCTTATTTAATTATAGCTCAATATATTCACATTGGAAAAAACACAGTATTTGGCCAGGGTAATTTTCAAGTATTAAGTTAATAAAATATACTGTTGGAGGGTCTGTTGATGACAGAATTACACTTAACTAAATATGGGCAGTTTCTGGGTAAAAAAAGCGAAAGGTTAGTCATTAAAGAGAAGAAAAAAACTATTAAAGAAGAACCTTTATTTAAAGTGAAAAGAGTAATTATATCTTCCAGAGGAATAAGCCTTTCAACAGATGCAATTGAAGAGTGTATGAAGAGAGGAATTCAAATTGATTTTTTAAACTTTAGAAATGAACCTTATGCAAAAATTAGTTCTCCATTTTTGCAAGGAACTGTAAAAACCAGAAGAGCACAACTCATAGCATATGAAAATCAAATTGGGGTAAAATTAGCTAGATCATTTGTTTCTGGCAAAGTACAAAATCAAATTAATTTATTAAAATATATGAGTAAATATCGTAAAAAGAGAGAGCCAGAAATATATAACTTCATGTGCGAACGAATTGAGGATGTTGAAAAAATCGCTGCTGATATGCAAACCATAATTGGAAATAATATTGATGAGATAAGGCAAGATATAATGAATTTAGAAGCTCAAGCAGCTAAAAAATATTGGCAGACAATAATGAAAGTATTACCAGAAGAAACTAAGTTTTCTGGTAGAAAAACTAGAGGGGCAACTGATTTAGTTAATTCAATGCTTAATTACGGTTATGCAATACTATATTCCCATGTTCAGGGAGCAATTATTTTGGCTGGATTGGATCCATTTGCAGGTTTTATGCATGTTGATCGGGCTGGAAGAGCGTCACTAGTATTAGATTTCATTGAAGAATTTCGGCAACAAGTTGTGGATAAAACTGTCTTTGCCCTTGTTAATAGAGGTAGCAAATTAATAATTAAAGAAGATAGGTTGAGTAAAGATACAAAATATAAATTAAGAAATAAACTCAAAAAGAAATTGTCTAGTTATCAGAAGTATGAGGGTAAAAAAGAAAAAATTAAAACAATTATTCAGCGGCAAGCAAGGCATGTTGCTACCCATTTGAGAGAAGAGAGAGAATATCAACCATTTGTTGGGAGTTGGTAAGATGCATACACTTGTAATTTATGATATTACTGAAGATAAAATAAGAAATAGGATAGCAGAGGTCTGTAAAGATTATGGTTTGCGTAGAATTCAATGGAGTGCATTTTTAGGCAAATTAAGTGTAAATCTTAGGGAGGAGCTTCATTTGAAATTGGTAAAGACGCTTAAAGATAATGATGGAGATATTCAGCTTTATCCAATTTGCTCTAAAGATATGAACTTAAAAAAGGAAATTATAAATGTCTAGTAAATTAACAATTAATGTAACTGATATTAAACAATATATATATTGCCCCCGAATAATTTTTTATACATATTGTCAACCTGTAAAAAAGAAAAATACTTTTAAAATGAATTTTGGGAAAGAGCAACATGATATAGTAGACCAGTTAGAAAAGAGACGAACTTTAAAAAGATATGACTTAGACCATGGAGAAAAATTATTTAAACATAGAGTTTTTTCGAAAAAATATGCTTTGAGTGGAAAATTAGATATGTTAGTAAAGAAGGAAAGAGAGTTGATTCCTATTGAAATGAAATATACATTATCCAGGCCTGGTTTAAATCATAAATACCAATTGGCAGCTTATATGATTATTTTGGAAGATGTTTATCAGATGCCTGTACGAAAAGGGATTATACATATTATACCCAAAAAGGACAGTTATTCATATAAAAACACAGATAGCCTTAGAGAGAAAGTAAAAGAGATAATTTTTAACATAAGGCAAATGATTAGTGATGAACGTTATCCTAAAAAAGTTTTAGGATGGAAAAAATGTAAAGATTGTGAATATCAAAATTATTGTGGTGATATATAATGTATTTTTTAAATGAAGAAGAAAAATTATATCTACATAAATATTTAATACCCCAATCAAGAGATACTTATATTGATTATGATTTACGAGGATGGAATTGGCATAAGCCTCCTTTAGAGCCAATTTATAGTTTCAAACTTGGTGTAGCTGAAATAGCAAATAACTATTGTTTGACAGACAGAGACCTATATTTAAAAAAAGTAATGAATAAATATTTTTCAGCTAATTGCAAAATGCTTGTTGGAGGGATAATGCATAAAACTATTAAGGAGTTTATTACTTATTGCAAGAAAGAATTATATCATCATAAAATTGATGAAATAGGGAAAAATAAGTTGTTTTCATTAGAAGAAACAATTGTCTTAAGATTATTAAATTCTTGCAAACTAGATAAATGTAATGAGCAAAAAGCAAAAGAAAAGATTATTAGTCTTTGGGAGTTCGAGAAGCAAAGGGTTAATTATAGGATTCAGGAAGTGTTAGCTTCACAACCTTATGTTGGCATAGATGCATTGGTGTATCAAGTTTTGCCAGTTGTTGTTGAACAAAAATTAAATGGTTCTTTTCTTGGTTTGAGTCCATATTTAAGCACAGATGCTATTAATTTTTCTGAACCAATGATTGTTGATACTAAATTTGGAAGAAAAAATGAATTTCATAAATTAAGTATTACAGGTTATGCGATTGTTATGGAAGCTTTGTATTCATTTCCTGTTAATTTAGGTTGTGTTGTATATCCTACATTCAAAGAAAATCGTATATTGATTGACAGAGAGCTATTTATTATCAATGATGAGTTAAGGCAAAAATTTATTGAAAGAAGAGATGATAAGATGAGAATGATATATGAAGAGAATGACCCTGGAACATATGAAGAATGTTATAATGATTGTCCTTATTATGAAGAATGTCATTAGAAATTAAAGGATTTTTATGTTTATTATTGAATTAAAAATATGTAGTTATAAATTATATTTCGAAAATAGCAGGGGGTATTGTGCAGAAAATACTATTGCGAAGTTCTTTTATTAAATTCAATGTGCTGGCATGTGAAGATTCCTGTTTTGTTGGGGTTTATACTAGAGTTAAATTGCTCTTACAATTACCACTCCGTTAACTAGGAGACTGAAAGAGGTTAACGCTTTCTATTACTGTAGCCTTCATTTTCTCTTACAATTACCACTCCGTTAACTAGGAGACTGAAAGGGTCCTCCACCACTTCTTCCAGTGCTTTTTTTGCTGCTTACAATTACCACTCCGTTAACTAGGAGACTGAAAGATTTTTTGAAACTAGCATCACCTTTTTTTATCCTGGTCTTACAATTACCACTCCGTTAACTAGGAGACTGAAAGTTACTCGTTGCCACATTGTAACCACTATTATAAGTAGCTTACAATTACCACTCCGTTAACTAGGAGACTGAAAGAAATGCTGGCTTAGCTGTGCCTAATGTATCTTGCGTTTCTTACAATTACCACTCCGTTAACTAGGAGACTGAAAGTCAAGCTGAGTGACAGCTGCATATAATATTTCTCCTCTTACAATTACCACTCCGTTAACTAGGAGACTGAAAGTCATATTCCTTAGCATCATCCCAGTCAGCAACCTTATCTTACAATTACCACTCCGTTAACTAGGAGACTGAAAGATGACTGATAAAGAAAAGATTGAAGAGTTGCTAAACTTACAATTACCACTCCGTTAACTAGGAGACTGAAAGTTGGGATATTAAGAACGAATTAATTGAAGATGTAGAGCTTACAATTACCACTCCGTTAACTAGGAGACTGAAAGACTATTTGAAGGCTTTGGCTATGATGTTCCTATTGACTTACAATTACCACTCCGTTAACTAGGAGACTGAAAGGTTTTGTTATCAACCAGTTGCACTTTTCCATCCGCCCTTACAATTACCACTCCGTTAACTAGGAGACTGAAAGAGCAACATTGCTGGAGGTTATACTTATGATGTTATCTTACAATTACCACTCCGTTAACTAGGAGACTGAAAGACTTCCTTGATCAGTGTCTATCACATCAAAAACGCCTCTTACAATTACCACTCCGTTAACTAGGAGACTGAAAGATTTCGTCAGAACTACAAATATAACAAATTCCACCACCTTACAATTACCACTCCGTTAACTAGGAGACTGAAAGTTTATACCGTTAAAGAAAACAGAGACAAAGCATTAACTTACAATTACCACTCCGTTAACTAGGAGACTGAAAGTGTCATCTGGCTCCAACATAAATGTTCGACTTTTTTCACCTTACAATTACCACTCCGTTAACTAGGAGACTGAAAGAAGTAAATATGAGCAGGGCAAGGGGCAACTTGCTCTCTTACAATTACCACTCCGTTAACTAGGAGACTGAAAGTAGCAACCTAAAATTGTATCTTTGGTATCTATGTAAACTTACAATTACCACTCCGTTAACTAGGAGACTGAAAGAAATCTAAACGGACCAGTTTTGCCAAAGAGTATTGACTTACAATTACCACTCCGTTAACTAGGAGACTGAAAGTAACACCTTTCTTGATCAGGCCATCTACTGCCAACTCTTACAATTACCACTCCGTTAACTAGGAGACTGAAAGTTCTCAGCCTCGAAGAATCTTTTGAACTTGTCTTTACTTACAATTACCACTCCGTTAACTAGGAGACTGAAAGATCAGCTGCATCACTGCTTCCCTCCGGATAATTTATTCTTACAATTACCACTCCGTTAACTAGGAGACTGAAAGTCACGAGTGGAATAGAATGATTGATATTAGAGACGGCAAGCTTACAATTACCACTCCGTTAACTAGGAGACTGAAAGCAGAAAGTGCAGCCATGGCCACCATTATATGACTTATCTTACAATTACCACTCCGTTAACTAGGAGACTGAAAGAATTCTGGAAATATTGACTCAGAGTCCGGTAAAGACTTACAATTACCACTCCGTTAACTAGGAGACTGAAAGGACCTTACAAATGAATTCTGCCAGTGTTCTTTAAGTTCTTACAATTACCACTCCGTTAACTAGGAGACTGAAAGCTGTAAATGCTGTTATGAGCGCCGGCGTTGTTTGCAAACTTACAATTACCACTCCGTTAACTAGGAGACTGAAAGAGATTTTCTTTCAGATCATCCGCGATAGTTTCAATACTTACAATTACCACTCCGTTAACTAGGAGACTGAAAGCAACGTAATAAACTTTAACTCGGCCACCATCATCATCTTACAATTACCACTCCGTTAACTAGGAGACTGAAAGTGTTGATTGCAACTGGTTAGCAATATAATCTTGCCAGCTTACAATTACCACTCCGTTAACTAGGAGACTGAAAGCCATTATCATCAAAATACTTTGTTTCGCCAGGAGTTCTTACAATTACCACTCCGTTAACTAGGAGACTGAAAGCTATAAATAATTGTATCGGTATTGCCTTTTTGTGCATCCTTACAATTACCACTCCGTTAACTAGGAGACTGAAAGATCGAGTGGAATACACTTGGCGGAATGCTTGCTCATCTTACAATTACCACTCCGTTAACTAGGAGACTGAAAGCTCAAAAGAACACAAGATATATGGCACGCTTCTGCAGCTTACAATTACCACTCCGTTAACTAGGAGACTGAAAGTCAACAATGTCACCTTCTTTGAGTTTGTCAGTCAGCACTTACAATTACCACTCCGTTAACTAGGAGACTGAAAGAAGCTAGTAACAGGCATTCCTATAGCTGATTATCGAGCTTACAATTACCACTCCGTTAACTAGGAGACTGAAAGGATGATTCAATGCAAAGGCCAGACATAACTGATGATGACTTACAATTACCACTCCGTTAACTAGGAGACTGAAAGGGCAGTACTGGGTAACAGTCTGGGCTTCAATTATGACTTACAATTACCACTCCGTTAACTAGGAGACTGAAAGAAGGTATTCCTGATATCTTCCAGGAATCTGTTATCACCTTACAATTACCACTCCGTTAACTAGGAGACTGAAAGGAAGTTAAAAAACAATGGAAAAACATGACTTAATACCTTACAATTACCACTCCGTTAACTAGGAGACTGAAAGGTGATCTCTTTAATTAGTTTTTCTTTTTTGTTGTCAGCTTACAATTACCACTCCGTTAACTAGGAGACTGAAAGTCCACCGTCGTCATAATTGAAACCAAGACTGTTACCTTACAATTACCACTCCGTTAACTAGGAGACTGAAAGCACCCATTTCCTCTAACTCCGCCAGTAGTTCTCTCCTTACAATTACCACTCCGTTAACTAGGAGACTGAAAGAATTTTGATGAAGGATTAGTAGATGAATATTTTGGCTTACAATTACCACTCCGTTAACTAGGAGACTGAAAGCCATCGCTTGTTCTGATACATCAAAAATCTTTTTTAACTTACAATTACCACTCCGTTAACTAGGAGACTGAAAGCATTTGCATAAGTGAAACCCATTGATCCAGAAGTTCTTACAATTACCACTCCGTTAACTAGGAGACTGAAAGTTATGATTGACTATTACTTTCTCACCATCAAAAGTATCTTACAATTACCACTCCGTTAACTAGGAGACTGAAAGAAAGCAACTACATTCTTGAACCCAAATTCCCATAACCTTACAATTACCACTCCGTTAACTAGGAGACTGAAAGCCCATTGATTTTAATTTTCCTGTCGCAAGGGCCCCAGCTTACAATTACCACTCCGTTAACTAGGAGACTGAAAGTTTGGAAAAAATACACTTCCTTGATTAATACTATCAATCTTACAATTACCACTCCGTTAACTAGGAGACTGAAAGTTTGTAAGTGTTGATGAAGTATATAAAAAATGGGGAAACTTACAATTACCACTCCGTTAACTAGGAGACTGAAAGGCACAAACTGTTCTAATTCCATGTTCTCTGCATGTTCTCTTACAATTACCACTCCGTTAACTAGGAGACTGAAAGCCAAGTGTAAAACTGGCAAAGGTTCCATCATTATCTCCACTTACAATTACCACTCCGTTAACTAGGAGACTGAAAGTGTCCTGTTTTCTTTCTAAATTATCGATTTTTTCTAATCTTACAATTACCACTCCGTTAACTAGGAGACTGAAAGTAGGGTGTTCCATCTCAAGAGAACACCCTCAAAGAATCTTACAATTACCACTCCGTTAACTAGGAGACTGAAAGAGAAAACTATGGTATGCTGGGAGAAGGTCTCAGAGACTTACAATTACCACTCCGTTAACTAGGAGACTGAAAGATACATGACTCAGGAGCTTATATCCTATGCTTGCAAAGCTTACAATTACCACTCCGTTAACTAGGAGACTGAAAGTTTTCTTCTTACTATGAACAGCAGTTTGTAAACTGCCTTACAATTACCACTCCGTTAACTAGGAGACTGAAAGGTCAAGAATTTGGGAAAGAGAGGTAAAAAATCTTGGACTTACAATTACCACTCCGTTAACTAGGAGACTGAAAGTTATACAAAAACCTGCTGGACATTAGCCCAGCAGGTACTTACAATTACCACTCCGTTAACTAGGAGACTGAAAGGCTACAACTTGCTTTATCACTTGTCAATTCTCTAATAACCTTACAATTACCACTCCGTTAACTAGGAGACTGAAAGCTGCTCATGATTGCTCCTAACACGAAACATAACGTTCCCTTACAATTACCACTCCGTTAACTAGGAGACTGAAAGCTAGAAGTATTCCGAGTAATGTCAGCATTTAGTCTCTCCTTACAATTACCACTCCGTTAACTAGGAGACTGAAAGATTCTCAATTCACCAGAAGCTTCATCCTTAACTGACCAGGCTTACAATTACCACTCCGTTAACTAGGAGACTGAAAGTTGTTTTTTGTCAAACATAATTAATTTAATTTCTTTACTTACAATTACCACTCCGTTAACTAGGAGACTGAAAGGTAACCTTCTTGCAATCCATCCAACATTAGGTACAGCCTTACAATTACCACTCCGTTAACTAGGAGACTGAAAGCGCTTTCTCGCTAATCGGGTCCATCATTTCCTCTAACCTTACAATTACCACTCCGTTAACTAGGAGACTGAAAGCTATCTCTATGTTCTGTTAACGTCTGATATGACGGGGTTTTCTTACAATTACCACTCCGTTAACTAGGAGACTGAAAGGATATAAAATCAGCTATAAACTAGATATAATATGCACTTACAATTACCACTCCGTTAACTAGGAGACTGAAAGCAGGTGCTCCTACTGGTTATCATGATGACAGAGTAACTTACAATTACCACTCCGTTAACTAGGAGACTGAAAGTTATATATGACGTTTTAGTCATTGTCAAGCAATTTACACTTACAATTACCACTCCGTTAACTAGGAGACTGAAAGGATGAGATAGTCCACCACATTAATGGAGATCCAAAGCTTACAATTACCACTCCGTTAACTAGGAGACTGAAAGACATAATAATCACCGCGTCGTTCGCAATAATTTTCAACTTACAATTACCACTCCGTTAACTAGGAGACTGAAAGACCTTATTATATATATAGAAAATATCACATATTGCCTCTTACAATTACCACTCCGTTAACTAGGAGACTGAAAGGCTGCCTCTGCCCAATTATTAATTTCTTTAGTCATATTCTTACAATTACCACTACCACTCCGTTAACTAGGAGACTGAAAGATTGACTTGCCAGCCAATATAAAGTTTTCATCTTCCTTACAATTACCACTCCGTTAACTAGGAGACTGAAAGGCCGAAAAGGTGTCTCATATACATGCAACCAGCCTCTACTTACAATTACCACTCCGTTAACTAGGAGACTGAAAGTAAATATTGATTTTTAGCGAGTAAATAAAAAAATGTCCTTACAATTACCACTCCGTTAACTAGGAGACTGAAAGCGATGGAAATGTTCCGGGGAAGCCAGAACTTCCAGAACTTACAATTACCACTCCGTTAACTAGGAGACTGAAAGCTGGTGAATGTTCCAGAGTATCTCTTCAGGAACTCTCTTACAATTACCACTCCGTTAACTAGGAGACTGAAAGGAAGTCAGTTGCTGACAATGAATCGAAAAAAATTAATCTTACAATTACCACTCCGTTAACTAGGAGACTGAAAGTCTCTCTTCACGTCCGGGATCATCGGCTTTATCACCTTACAATTACCACTCCGTTAACTAGGAGACTGAAAGTATTTATCAAATTTGTATTTATGCGTTTTGTTCCATAACCTTACAATTACCACTCCGTTAACTAGGAGACTGAAAGGAACTGCACAAGGTGGTGCTGGGTGCCAGGAGGTGCTCTTACAATTACCACTCCGTTAACTAGGAGACTGAAAGTCCAATTTCAGACTACAAAAAGCAAGCTATTGAATTCTTACAATTACCACTCCGTTAACTAGGAGACTAAAGGAGTTATATCGAAGCGCTTTATATTTATAGCTTTCTCTATAATCCGTGTCATAACGACAATTTTCAGCTAGAAACATCCTATATAATTGTAAAATACTGTATATATCACTGAGGTATTTAACGGTGATTGAGTCTGATTATATGGTGGAACCAGCTCTCTTCGAGGTTGTGATCTCAAAAAGATGTTAATTGGCCCAACCGAGGTTCTCTATCATGCTAATCATCTACAGGGTAAAGGAATTGTTTGAACTCCCAGAATAAATCGAAAAGAAGTGATGACATTTAACAGAAATTTGTAGATGAAATGCTATCCAGGATCGAGACAGGTTATATAGCATTTGAATTTGCTCATATAGCTGCTCGCTGTGGTGCTCAAGAGATTATTAACCTATTTGCGATGTTTATAAAAACGGATCTATCGGTGACAGAAATTAAGAAGTTGATATTTTCCTATCCAACTCTAGCTTCTGATATTTCATATATGCTGTAAATACTGCGCTATTTTAACTAGTCCCTATATTAATTAAAATTGGGTAATTAATTTATCATTTAGAGTTATCCTTGTAAATTTCTTATCAGTATATTATAATTAATTTAACATAAACTCGGATAATAAATGTCTATGTTAATGAGGAGGCTGAAAAATGGAGTTAAATGAAAAACAAATTAGGCTATGTGAAGAAAATAGCGAAGATTTTTCTGATTTAAAGGCTTTATTTATCAACTGTACTTTAAAAAAATCACCACAGACCTCAAATACAAGAGGTTTAATGGATGTAGCAAAGGCAATTATGGAAATAACTTCAGTCTGCCAGCGGGTAATTGAGAGATTATATGGACAATCAGGAGAACTCAATGATAAAGGTCAGTATGCTTATTATGGACGAGCAGGAGGCTGTATAGTTACTGGAAATGAAGATGGAATTAAACACTGTGGAATGGAGATTCTCTATTCTCTGCAGCATCTTGGTTTTACTATCCCACCTTAGGTAGATGCAGGCTGGATTGGTGCAGTTGGACCAGGGCCTTCCTATTTAGATGAAAATTCAGGTGGACCGGAAAATGATTTTACCCAGAGAAATACAACCTTTATGACCTGGAATTTAATGCATCTGGCCAAAATGCTTAAAGAAAATGATGGAATTACTGCCTACGGAAATCAGCGCAGTGCCTGGGATGCAGGCTGCAGCTTTGATCATCCAAATCCAGAATATAGATAGGGAAGATGAGAGAATCAAAGGAGGTCAAAATGTTAAAAAATAAATATATATACTTATTCATAATCACTGTTTTGTTTTTAGGACTTTTAACCAATCCGGCAGCTGCTCAAAATGAGAGCCTTAAGATTGCCATTCCTGGTAGAGCTCAGACACTTGATCCAGCATATCTGCAGCGGGTTTTATCTGATTGGCCTGTAATGAATTCAATTTTTAATGGGCTGGTTAAATATAAGCCGGGAACATTTAAGGTAGTACCTGATCTCGCGGAAGATTGGGAAATTTCGGAAGATGACACAGAAATCACTTTTCAGCTAAAAAAAGGAATAGAGTTCCATAAAGATTACGGAGAATTTACTGCTGAGGATGTTAAATTCTCTTTTGAGAGAATAATCGCCGAAGATGCAAAATCTCCAGAAGCTCAGTCATTCAGCAATTTAGAACGAGTTGAGATTATTGATCAATATACAGTTAAATTGATTTTAAGTCAGCCAATGGGAAGGCTTTTCACCTCCACCTTACCTTTTAATGCCGGCTTGATTGTCAGCAAAAAAGCAGTTGAAGAGATGGGGCGAGAAGAATTTGCCAGCAACCCGATTGGTACGGGACCTTATCTATTTAAAGAATGGGATGTCAATAATAATATAACCCTGCAGAAAAATGAAAATTATTTTGAGGCGGAGGCGGAATATGGAGAAATAGTATTTATGCCGATGTCTGATCCTACATCACAGGAGCTGGCTTTACAGTCAGGAGAGATTGATATTGGACAGCTTACCCTTGATAATTTTGATCAGATAAGTCAGATGGAGGAGTTTGCAGCTGAAATTTATCCAGATCTGGCAATTCAATATGTTGCTTTCAATACTAGCAAGGAGCCATTAAATAATAAAAAATTAAGAGAGGCCTTAAGGTATATAATTAATCCAGAAGAAATTTTAATTGGTGCCTTTGCCGGCAAGGCAGAAAGAGCCTATTCTATTTTGCTTGAAGATATGACCGGTTACTGGAAGGCTCCTGATTTTAAGCTGGAAGAAGTAGGAGAAGATTATGTCTGGAATCTGCTGGCAGAGGCTGGTTATCCAGAAGGAGAAGGTCTTGAGCTGGAATATGTTACTGATGCAACAGAGGAAAGAAGATTGATTGGAGCTTTAATTCAGGATCAACTGTCTCAATTTAACATTAAATTAAATGTTAAAGCCATGGAAGTCGGTCCAAAAATAGAACGCTGGCAGGAAGGTAGTTATGATATTACTTATGCCAGATTTACCAATACTGTTGATCCGGGTTATAATTTCCAGTGGAATTTGAGTGAACAGCTTGGAAAATGGAATCTCTTCCACTGGTCAAATAAGGAATATGATAGACTCTGGCAGGAAGCAGAAACAACTCTCAATAATAACAAACGGGCTAAAAACTATCGAAAAATGCAGCAACTGATGAATGATGATTCGATAGGAATCTGGGTTACCCATGGAGTTAAAACACCTGTCTGGACTACTGAAGTAGAGCCAGTTTTTTCTCCAGATGGAGTAATTTTACCCTGGTTAATCACCAGTAGCGAAAACTAAAAATTAACAAAACCTGAATCTGAATTAAAATATTTGGGTTCAGGTTTTATTCAAATTTCTTTCTTAAAATTTGGAAGCTGGAGGATTAGCATATGTTTATCTATATCACAAAACGCCTCTTATGGGTGATTCCAACTATTCTTACAGTCTTATTAGTTTTATTCAGTCTCAGTTATTTACTGCCGGGAGACCCAGCTGATATTATTCTTGGCCCGAGAGCTACCCCAGAAATGGCTGCAGAACTCGAAAGCCGACTTGGGCTTGATAAACCCTGGTATCAGAGTTATCTTATCTACTTGCAGAATATTATTAAAGGTGATCTGGGAAGCTCAATTTTTAAAGACCGCTCAGTTTTAAAGGTTATCTTAAATGTTCTGCCCTATACAGTTATTTTAACTCTGGCCGGGATGGGGCTGGCTGTTTTTAATGGGATTTCCATTGGTCTGCTGGCCGCAAATTACAATAACAGTTATTTTGAAAAATTCTTAACTATGATTTCATTTATTACTGCTTCAACGCCAACCTATATTGCTGGAGTATTATTAATTGTAATTTTTTCAGTTAATTTTAATCTATTACCTTCAATTGGAATTGGTGATGGTGGCTTATTAGAGACCATTCACCACTTAATTGGACCGGCTCTGGCACTTTCGGTTGGCTGGACCGGTTATATTGCCCGTTTAACCAGAAGTTCAATGCTCGAAACCTTAGATCAGGAGTTTATTCAGACTGAAAAATCTTTTGGTATCCCCCGTTATTATATTCTTTATAAATATGCTTTAAAAAAGGCAATCAAACCAATTATCACGGTTATTGGTCTTGGTATAGGCAGACTGCTTGGCGGAGCAGTTTTTGTGGAAGTTATTTTTAATCGCCCTGGTCTGGGCAGATTGATTGTTGATTCAGTAAATGAGCGAGATCTTCCTATGGTAAGGGGGGGAGTTTTAGTAGCTGCTCTTTTATTTATAATTGCAAATCTAATTGCCGATATCTCATATGCCTATTTTGATCCCAGAATAAGACAAAAATAAACTGCTGGAGGTTAGACATGTTTAAGAGTCAGAAATTTTTTCGTTTTAAAAAGAAGAGCACTAGAGTAATTAACATAATGAAAAAAGATTATAAAGCCTATCTCGGCGGCTCAATAATCATGCTGATTTTGATTTCAGCTATTTTTGCACCTCTGATTGCACCTGCTGATCCGTATAAAACCAATGTGATTAAAAGATTGGAAGGTCCCAGTCTGGAAAATTTACTGGGTACTGACAGCCTGGGTAGAGATATTTTAAGCCGTTTAATCTATGCAGCCCGTCCTGCAGTATTAGTTTCTTTTGGAGGTATTATTATATCAGTAATAATTGGGATAATTTTGGGGCTTTTAGCAGCCTATGTTGGAGGAATAATGGAGAGTATAATTTTATTTATCTTTGATGTAGTCAGGGCTTTTCCACCTATAATTTTAATTTTAGTTTTGCTTTCTATAATTGGTCCCTCATTATTAAGTGTAATAGTTATTCTTGGTGTGACAATTATGCCCCGCTATGGGAGAGTGGTCAGGGCAGAAACTCTCTCTGAAAAAGAAGAGGACTTTGTTGAGGCAGCAAGATCACTGGGAGCAGATAATTCCCGCATAATTTTTAAACATATTCTGCCCAATATATTTGCTTCCGTTCTTGTCTTAAGTGGAATGGATATGGCCTCAATGATTATGTGGGAAGCAGGTCTTTCTTTTCTGGGGTTGGGCTTGCAGCCACCTTTAAGCAGCTGGGGAGTAATGCTACAGGAGTCTTATCAGTATATTCAGACTGCACCCTTAATGATCCTCTGGCCAGCTCTGGCAATAATGCTGACTATGCTCGGCTTTTCGACTTTTGCTGAGAGCTTGAGAGTTGCTTTAAATCCAAAATTAAACCAGGAGGTATAAGTTCTTATGCCAGAAAAAATCTTAAAGATAGATGATTTAGCAGTTGAATATAAAAATAAGGGTAAATATTTAAGAGTGCTGCAGGGTATAAATCTGGAACTTAAAAAAGAAGAAATCCTGGCTCTAGTTGGAGAAAGCGGCTCAGGGAAATCTACTCTGGGTAAAACAATTTTAAGATTATTACCTGATTCAGCTCGAATAAAACAGGGTAAAATAATATTTAAGGATCAAGATATTTGCAGTTTATCCGAAAAAGATTTTAATGATCAGATTCGAGGCCAGGAAATGGCAATGGTTATTCAGAATCCCCAGAATGCTCTAAATCCAGTCTTTAAAGTGGGAACTCAAATCCTTGATGTTCTATATTTTAAGTCTAAAAAACAAAAGAGTCGGAAAGAGCTGAAAAAAGAAGCAGTTGAAATTTTAAAAAAGGTTGGGATTTCAGATCCAGAATATAGATTTGGAGAATACCCACATCAGTTTAGTGGAGGTATGAAACAGCGGGTGATGCTGGCTATGGCCTTTATTTCCAATCCTTCTCTGTTGATTGCAGATGAACCGACAACAGCTCTTGATCTGACAGTTGAAGCACAAATTTTAAATCTTTTATCAAATTTGGTTGAAGAGTATCAAACATCGATTCTCTATATCAGTCATGATTTGGGAGTTGTTGCCGGTTTAAGTGACAGAATTGCAGTTATGTATGCTGGACGTATAGTTGAGGTTGCTCAGACCAGGGAATTATTTGCTGAGCCCAATCATCCCTATACAGAGGCACTTTTAAATTGTCTGCCGGATTATCAGAAAACGGAAGAATTGCAGACAATTCCCGGACAGGTTCCTGATCTTAATAACTATCCTACTGGTTGTAATTTTCATCCTCGCTGCAGTTACAGTTTTGCCCGCTGTCGGCAAGAGGAACCCCGGCTTGAAGAAATAGATTCAGAACATTTTTCAGCTTGTTTTTTAAATGACCCTTAAGGAGATATAAATATGGCTTTAGTTGAAGTTAAAAATTTAAAAAAATATTATGTAAATAATGACAGCCTGCTTTATAAACTAGCCAACAAAGGTCCGATTAATGTTAAGGCAGTTGATGATCTAAGTTTTGAGATAGAAAAAGAAGATACTCTGGCTGTAGTTGGAGAAAGCGGCTGTGGTAAGACAACTGTCGCACGCTCTGTTTTGAGGTTGATTGAACCGACAGCAGGGGAAATTCTGTATAAAGGTAGGTCAATCAATAATTTTAATAAACAGGAACTTAAAGCCTTTAGAGCAGATGCCCAAATGATTTTGCAGGATCCCCGCTCTTCTTTAAATCCACGCTTTATTGTAGAAGAGATTGTTTCTGAACCTTTATATATACATAATCAAATTAAGGATGACTTTAATTTACTTGATCGAGTCTGGGAGCTGCTGGATTTAGTGGGGCTTTCTAAAAGATATTCCGAGCTTTTTCCGCATGAGTTAAGTGGAGGCCAGGCCCGAAGAGTTGGAATTGCCAGGGCCCTTGCCTTACAGCCCGAATTTATTGTTTGTGATGAACCAACTTCAGGTCTTGATATTTCAATAATGTCGGCAGTCTTGAATTTAATGAAAAAGCTTCAGCAGGAATATCATTTGACTTACCTCTGGATTTCTCATAATCTACATGAAGTAAGATATATTAGTAATAAGGTGGCAGTAATGTATCTCGGAAAAATAGTAGAAATTACAGATACTAATACGATTTTCAATAATTCTGTTCATCCCTATACAGAAGCCTTATTTTCTTCTTTAAGAGGAATAAATGATGACTGGAATTATAAAGAACGTGAAATTATTGAAGGAGAAGTACCAAGTCCAATTAATCCACCTTCAGGCTGCAGTTTTCATCCTCGTTGTAAATATAGTTTTGCTAAATGTAAAAAAGTAGAACCGGAGCTTAAAACAGTAGAAGCAGGTCATTTAGCTTCCTGTCATTTATATAATTAGAATTAAAGTTAAAAAGGAGATATTTTAAGTTTATGAAAACTTCAAGAAAAACAGATTATGCAGTCCATGCTTTAATGATTTTGGCCAGAAATAAAAAGCAAGAACTTCCATTAAAAGAGTTAGCAGATAGAGAAAATGTGTCTTCATCTTATCTGGCAAAGGTAATGCAGAAGTTATCAGCAGCTGGAATTGTAAGTTCTGCTGAAGGAAAAAAAGGAGGATATACTTTAAGTAGAGATGCAGAAGAGATCAACCTGGCTCAGATAATGCAACTTTTTGAAGCTAAGGAAAATATCTTTGAATGTGTAGATGATGTTCATAACTGTAGAATTAAGGATAGATGTAAAATCCATCGTGTATTTGGGAAGGGCTATCAAAAAATGCTGGCTGAACTTGAGCGGACAACTATTAAAGATATTATTGATCCTGAAATCAAATAGAGAAAGGGTTTCTTCTGATATTAATTTATGCAGCAGAAGGTTTTAAAGTATTTTTATTTTAATCAAAACTCGGATAAAATTAATCTGAGTTAAAAAGGAGGTGAAAATAATGGCCTGGATAGATATGGTGGATGAAGACAAAGCAGAGGGTAAATTAGCTAAACTTTATGATAAATTAACCCAGTCAGGTAAAAATGAGGTTGCACATGTTTTAAAAGTTCAATCTTTAAATCCTAATCTTTTAGAGGATCATCTCAAGATCTATAAAACTATTATGTTTGCCAGATCAAATATTTCTCGCAAGCAGAGAGAAATGATAGCAACTGTAGTGTCTGATGTCAATGAATGCCATTACTGAATAACACATCATGGAGCGGCGCTCCAAAAGTTGATTAGGGATGATGAGCATGCAGATAAAGTATTAAGTGGTATTTTAGATGATAATAAATCAGCACCAATCAGCAAGAAAGAAAAAGCAATGCTGGATTATGCAGTTAAACTGACTAAAAAGCCAGCAGCAGTAAAAAAAGATGATCTGGATAGATTAAGAGAAGTTGAGCTGTGTGACAGAGATATCCTGGATTTAAATCAGGTTGTTGCCTATTTTAATTATGTTAATAGAACAGCTGATGGTCTTGGAATAGAACTGGAAGTTGAACATAAATAGAATTCTTAATTAAAAAAATGGAGGAAACTTATTATGCGCCAGTGAAGTAACTGGAGAAATTGAGGTGCAAAATTGATTCTGGGAATAAGCGGCAGCGGTAGAGCTAACGGGACAACTTCAGATGTAGTTAAATATATTCTAGAACAGACAGGTCAGAAATATGAATATGTTTCTCTGGCCGGCAAAGAAATTAATGGCTGTATTGGCTGTACCAGATGTGCAACTGACAGCTTCTGTAAAGTAGAAGATGACTGGCAGGAAATAGGTCGAAAAATGCTAAAGGCAGATGCCATTATATTTGGGGCACCTGATTATTACGATACTTTAAATGCTCTTGCACATGCTTGTCTGGAACGAACATATTGTTTTAGACACCTGGAAAAATATAAATTGGCTGGTAAATTAGGAGTAGGAATTGCTGTTGATGGTCCAGAAATTAATTCAGGAGTAATTAAATATATTAAAAGAGTAATGGATTCAAATAAAATGGCAGTACTTGATACTCTCTGGGTGGAAGGCTATTCTCAATGTTTTACCTGTGGTTATGGGATTGACTGTGCAGCTGGGACGGTAGTAGCTCGACATGGCTTTTTAGATAAGATAGAGGATGAACATTTTCCTTTAAAATTTGAAGAACAGAAAGATATAAAATTAAAAGCCTACAAAATTGCTAAAACTTTGGGTTCGATTTTAGAAGAACGTTAAAATTAAATTATTATCACTATAAGGAGTTGAATAAAATGGCAGCAGAAGATAGTCTGGTTATATTATGGACAAGTGGAGATAAGGAAGTAGCAGAAAAAATGGTTTTCATGTACACGATTAATGCTAAAAAAAGAGGATGGTGGCAGGAGATTAAATTTGTAGTCTGGGGGCCTTCCTCAAAACTATTAAGTAAGGACCAGGAACTGCAGACACAGATTAAAGAATTTATCGAAGCAGGTATTAAAGTTGAAGCCTGTAAAGCCTGTGCTGATCAGTATGGTGTTGCAGATGATTTAGCAGAGCTGGGAATCGAGGTTAAATATATGGGAGAGCCTTTAACTGATTATCTTAAAAGTGATAGAAAGGTTATGACATTTTAGTTAACAATAATTGTTAGCCAAGGAGAAAGTTAAGTTAGACAAAAATGAGCCCCATTGGTATAATACAATTAAAACACTTTTAGTCAATAATCTAAAATATGCAAAGGATGATTTCAGGAAATGGCAGAAAAAAAGCTTTCAAAAATACCCTTTGGTCAGTTAGGCATTATTCTGCATGATAGTTGTAAGGAACTAGGAAAAAAAGTGGATCAATATATCGTTGAAAGAAGAAATGATATATACAAAGAGAATAATAGCAAATATTACCTGGAAGAATTTAAAAGTTCATATTTAATTGAAAATGATATAATCAGGTTTTCCAACGGAGAAGGCAAAGGTTTATTAAGAGAAACAGTTAGAGGTAAAGATATTTATATTTTGGCCGATGTTGGTAACTATAGTTTAACCTATAATATGTTTGGTATAGAAAATCATATGAGCCCTGATGATCATTTTCAAGATATAAAAAGATTAATTTCTGCAATAGCTGGTAAAGCTCGCCGGATATCAGTGATTATGCCTATGCTCTATGCAGGTAGACAGGATAAAAGAAATAGTAGAGAATCATTAGACTGTGCGATGGCCTTACAGGAACTTGAAAGTTTAGGTGTAGAAAATATTTTTACTTTTGATGCTCATGAAACCCGTGTGCAAAACGCTATTCCACTGATCGGATTTGAAAGTTTTCATTCCACTTATGAAATCATCAAGACAATGATTGAAACCGAGGAGAATTTGCAAGTAGATAAATCTAAGCTACTGGTTATTAGTCCTGATACTGGGGCGATGGACCGAGCCATTTATTATGCCAGTGTAATGGGCCTAGATGTAGGGCTTTTTTATAAAAGAAGAGATTATAAAAAAATAGTTAATGGTAGAAACCCAATCATTCAGCATGAATATATGGGTTCAAAAGTAGCAGGCAAGGATGTATTAATTGTTGATGATATGATTGCATCAGGTGAGTCAGTTTTTGATATTGCCAGAGAGTTAAAGAAAAAAGGTGCTCAAAATATTTATGTAGCAGTATCATTTTCTTTGTTTACTGAAGGGATAAAAAAAATGGATGAATATTATCAAAAAGGCTATATCACAAAATTATTTTCCACCAATTTAACCTATATACCAGAGGCCTTTAGAAAAGCAGAATGGTTTAAGGAAGTTGATATGGCACACTTGATATCATTATTAATTGATAATGTAAATTATGATGATTCAGTTAGTTCTCTGCTTGATGCTACAGATAAAATAAAGAAGTTATTAGCCAAATAGAACTTATTAACTCAGTAATTTTTAAATAAAATTGAATTATTTTGCCTAATTTACTCATCCTAAAGGAAAAGGTTTAGAAAGGGTGAGTATTTTTTGTATTTACGCGCTTTCTTACAGGGAACAATTTCATTTTTTGTCATACTCTTTTTAGCAAGACTTACAGGCAAACAACAAATTGCGCAATTAACATTTTTAGATTATGTTTTGGCCATTACAGTAGGATCAATTGCAAGTTCGATGACTATTATTAAAATAGAAACGTTTGGACCATCTCTGGCAGGGCTCTTGACTTGGTTTTTTTGGAGTTTAGTTATTGGCTTTATTTCACTTAAATCAAGAATAATGAGTAAATTATTTCATGGTAAACCAACGATTGTTATACAAAATGGCAAGATATTGGAACAAAACATAGGTAAATTGCCTAATTACAAGATTGAAGATTTAAGATCTCAACTAAGAGACAAGAGTGTGTTTAGTCTAGGAGATGTTGAATATGCTATTTTAGAAACAAGTGGTGAGCTAAGTGTTCAGAAAAAAGCAGAGAAACAGACTGTGACGAGAGAGGATATGAATCTTAATCCTGATTATGCCGGTTTACCAAGGAGGATTATCTTTCAGGGAAAAATAATTGAGAAGAACCTGAAAGGAATTGATCTGACGGAAGAACAGTTATATCAGAAACTTAAAAAACTTGGTATTTCTAATATTAAAGAAGTAATGTATGGGGCAATAGACCCACAGGGTAAACTATTTATTGATAAGTTTGATGATGAGACAGATAATATTAAAGTTTTTTAAATAACCGTACCCTGCTTATTGTTGAGATTAAGTAAATATTAGATAGTTTTGGGAGTGAAATTATGCCTACAGGAATAGTTTCAGTTTTACCACCATTAATTGCTATTATTATTGCCTGGGCCACCAAACAGATTATACCAGCTTTATTAACTGGATTACTGGTTGGCTCATTTCTGGTAGATCCTGGATTTATTACAGGAATTGCAAAGATGGTTGAATATATTGAAGCTACATTTCTAGATCAAGCTAATTTAGATGTTCTCTTATTTCTTTATGTTTTTAGTGGATTTGTTGGTTTATTAAAAATGTCGGGAGGTATTAAGGGTTTTGCTCGTTGGATAGAGAAAATTACAGAAAGCAAAAAGGGAACCTTACTTGCACTTTGGGCAACTGAGTTAGTAACTTTTCTAGACTGTGCTTATCGTGTAGTAGCTACAGGTATGATTTTTAGACCTCTGGTTGACAAAAGAGGTATTTCCCGGGAAAAACTTGCCTTCATGTTAAATAATTCCGCTAGTCCTGTGGTGGCATTAGTACCAATTGCTACTACCTTTGTCGGTTTTATGGTAGGAACTGTGGCGGCAGGCTTAAATATTGCTGGCTTAAACAGGTCACCATATATAACTTTTCTACAAAGTATTCCTTTCAACTTTTTTAGTATCACGTCAATATTAGTAGTTATTTTATCTATTATTTTCAACTTTAATTTTAAAAAAATGCGTGAATTAGAGGGAGAAGAATTTAGCAAGAATAATGAAACCTTTGGCCAAATTAATCAACAGCCTCTAGTTGATATGGAAATGGGTGATATGGGCCAAAAAAGTTCACAAAAAAGGGAAGGCAGGATTTACAATCTCATTATACCAATTTTATTGCTTTTACCATTAAGTCTTTACATGATGTGGTGGACAGGCAAGGATGGGGCTGAATCATTTAGTAAGGCTCTTATAAATGCTGATTCATCCCGGGCAATGTTTTTGGCGTTAGTTATTACGACTTTCACTGCTGCCGTTATCTATCTATTGCAAGGGTTTTCTTTAAGTGAGCTAACTGATAACTTCTTTAAACAGGCTAATAAGATTATCCATACTATTGCTATTCTGGCAGTTGCTTGGCCAATCGCAGATGTTACAAATGATTTAGGTTTACCTCAGTTGATAACAAGAACTCTGGGCAATAATTTACCAGGTTTGTTTGTACCAGTTATCATATTTTTGCTAACCTCATTAGTAGCCTATTTTATTGGCTCATCCTGGGGTACATTTGCATTGTTAATGCCAATAACTATACCGTTGGCAGCTATTACAGGTGGTTCAGTAAACATGGCCATTGGGGCTGTTTTTGCTGGTGGAACCTTTGGAGATGTGACGTCACCTTTATCCGGTATGACTGTCATGGCAGCCGGGGCAGCAGAAGCAGATCATATGAAATATGTTGAAGCACAGATGCCTTATAATCTAACTGCATTTGTGCTGGCGGTTATCTTGTTTCTTATTTTTCCTTTCTTAATATAATTTTAAATGGTAGAAAAAACTGCTTCCTGGGCTGTGGGAAGTAGTTTTTTGCATATATAGGGAAAAGAAATTACTTGACTTTATGTATAATCAATGGTATTTTAAATATAATAATATATACCATCTACGGGTATAGTGTAGTAAATATTCTTGGGGAGAGATTAGATGACAAACTACAAAACTCTATCTGGATTGTTTTTAACATCCTTATCGCTTTTCTTTTATGAACTATTAGTTAGCAGATTATTTTCAGTACTTCTGCCAAATCAGTTTTCCTATTTGGTTATATCTTTTGCAATATTGGGTCTGGGGATAGGTGGAATGTTGGTTTAAATGGAGGATCATTTTCTCGTATCATACGTTTTGATGGAGATCTGCATGAGGTAAATTATTTAAAAGATAAAATAGGCTATTTCCCCTTTGCAGTTGGTGAACAGAATAAAGTTGCTATTATTGGCAGTGGTGGTGGAGAAGAAATTTTGTATTCATTTTTAGCTGGTATCAATGAGATTACTGCAGTTGAAATAAATGCAGAAACTATTACTGCTACTAAAGAGTTAGCGTCTTTTAGTGGAAAAATATATGCGGATCCCAGGGTAAAAACAGATGCATTGATGCAGATGTAAATTTAGAGCCTGTTAGTGATAATTAACCATTTTTTTATAATGTTGGGCATGGCATTTATGTTTATTGAGATTACTTTAATTCAGAAAATGACTGTTTTCCTTGAGCATCCAACTACGTCTTTTGTTACTATAATAACCGCACTTCTGCTGGGGGCTGGTATAGGTAACTTTATGCAGGCGAAGAAAGAATTTTTTCAAGATTACAAAGCATTGATTTATTTAGTCTTTGTAAGTAGCATAGTTTTAATCATCATTAATCAAATAATTTACTGGCAGGGCATTAATTTACTCTGGCAAAAAGTAATATTAGTTAGTCTGTTATTGTTACCACTCGGTTTTTTCATGGGAATACCCTTTCCTATGGTTTTAAAAATGTTGAAAGATAAGCAAAAAGATAGTTTAGTCCCATACTTTTGGGGTATTAATGGGGTAGGTTCTGTTCTTGGATCTGGACTAACATTGATAATAGCTTTAAAATTTGGCTTTAATGTAAGTTTTATAGTTGGTATAATCTTATATTCTCTGCTTGGTTTATTGATAAAAATTAACTATAGAATGGAAGGTAATAAAAATGGCTAATAAAAAGAAAAAGGTGAGTTTTATGTCAAAAATCAGGAAAAAGTTTTTCTTTAATTTTGGTATTTTAATTGTCAGTTTGTTTCTAATCTCAATGGTGGCGGCAGCAGCTAATACGGATAATGAATGGTTAAGGAGTTCAGATGCAGCTGGAGTGGCTTTGGATGTAGAATTAGTTAATCCAACTGAATATGATGCTCAGTATTTATTGTTTAGAGTCTACCTGACAACACATAGTGGCAATTTGTTAGATAATGAATTTAATAAAAAAATTCAAATTAAAATTGAGGATAATCAATTAAGTGGGGATAAAATCATCTGGGAATGGGAGAGAGAATCAAGCCACCATCCAATTGGGTTAATCAAAGTAGAAAATTCATTAGTAAATGGAGAAAGGTTTTTTAAAAAAGAAACTAAATATCTAGAGTTAATTATAAATGATATTCGAGGGGTAGATCACCATCTGAAATGGAATTTTAAACAGAGTAATAGATTATTAGCATATATACCTAATGCAGCTAGTGGTACAGTTTCTGTAATTGATATGTCAGCGGAAAAAGTTATTGAGACAATAAAAGTTGGAGAAGAAGCTTCACATGGGATTGAAATTACCCCAGATGGTAAGTATTTATATACAGGTGATTTTCAAAATGGTTTAGTAAAAATATACGATCTTGCAAACAATAATCTGGTCAAAACGTTAAAAGTTAATAGCACCGCTCACGGTATTGATATGAGTCCTGATGGCAAATATATATTGATAGCATCTGGTGAAGCCAGTGAAGTATCAGTCATAGATACTGCTAAACAAGAAATCATTAAAGTAATAAGAGAAGGTATAGGAAAGAGTCCTAGTCATATAGATTTTGATCCAGCCGGCAGATTCGCTTTTTTGACAAATTTGGAATCAGATGATGTTTCAATTATCTCAATACCAGAATTTGAAGTAACAGTTAGAATTCCTGTTGGCAATGGCCCTAATGAAGGTAGAGTAGCTCCTGATGGTGAGTTTGCTTATACTGCTAATTGGGAATCAAACAGTATTTCCGTAATTGACTTAAGAAAATTTACGGTTGTAGATGAGATAAAAGTTGGCGAAGGAACACATGGGGTAATTGTTTCACCTGATAGTAAAAAAATCTGGACTTCAAATCGAAAGACAAATAATGTAGCTATTATTGATGCTGAAACACGGCAAATTGATCAATATATTGCAGCAGGTGAATATACCAATCATTTAGAATTTACACCAGATGGTGAAAAAGTGGTAGTCACAAATGCGAGAGATAATGAGGCAATTATCATTGATACAAAAACTTACGAAATTATTGCCCGAGTTAAAGTTGATGAGGAACCACATGAGATTACTTTTTTAAAGATTGACTAAGTATTTACCTAAATATAAAAATAATAATAAAAAGATGCCATAAACCATCTTTCAGCTATCTTTTAGCTTGAGAGGTGGTTATTTTTTTTAAGTGTATATTTTTTCCTTGACAAATCAATAAAATAGTGTTAAATTATATTTATAATACCATATACGGGTATAAGGGTATATCATAAAAAAGGAGATGAACTAATTGAACGCAAGATGTGAATGTGAGCATGAAAAAAAGAAGCTTAATATGAGATTAAGGAGACTGGAGGGTCAGATCAGGGGTCTACAGCGTATGGTAGATGAAGATAAATATTGTGTAGATATTTTAAATCAAATTGTTGCTGCCAAAGGCGCTTTACACAAAGTTGGGTTAAAAATTCTGGATGACCATATGCATGGTTGTGTACAGCGAGCAATAGAGGGTGACGAGACTGAAGAAAATGATGAAATTATTAATGAATTAATGAATTTACTAGCTAAGTTTTCTGCTTGATTGCAATTTTAGGTATTTGTCTATCAGAGTAGCAGTTAGCTGAAAAGGGGTGTGTTAAATGACAAAAAAGAAAGCAACATTACAGTTAGAAGGAATGAGTTGTGCAAGTTGTGCACAAACAGTTGAAAAAGCTCTAAATAAAGCAGATGGGGTTGCAGAAGCCAGGGTTAATTTTGCAGCGGAAAAAGCTTATATAGAATTTGATCCAGCAGAAATTGATGAAGAAAAATTAGCTGAGGTTGTACGCAGTACAGGTTATGATGTCAGAGATGAAAGAGAAAAACTAACAATGGAAATTGGTGGAATGACATGTGCCAGTTGCTCAGCTGCCGTAGAAAAAGCATTAAATAAAACAGATGGTGTTTATGAGGCAAATGTAAATATCGCCTCAGAAAAAGGTAGAGTTGAATATGATCCTACAAAGCTTTCTAGAGAAGATTTTAAAGAAATTGTTAAAAACACAGGCTATGAGGTAATTAGTTTTGAAGGTGATGAAAAAACTGAATCTGAAGAAGATAAAGATTTAAAGAAAGTTGCAGAAGCGAAGCGAAAGATGTGGGGAACCTGGGTATTTACTATACCAATAATTTTATGGATGATACCGGAAATGGTATTTGGGATAGCCTGGCCTAATATGACAGTCTTTAATCTGGGTATGGTTGTACTGGCAATTCCTCCATTATTCATTTATGGTAGAAAAACATTTGTGACAGCATACAGAGCGGTCAGCCATGGTGGAGCCAATATGGATGTCTTAATTGCTATTGGTACTGGAGCAGCTTTTATTACAGGTCCAGCAGTATTCTTTACACCGATCGCCAACTATGCTGGAGTAGCTGCTATGATTATGGCTTTTCACTTAACAGGTAGATATATTGAAGAAACTGCTAAAGGTCGCGCATCACAGGCAATAAAAAAATTACTGGAACTGGGAGCTAAAACAGCTACGGTAATTGTAGATGGAGAAGAAAAAGAGATACCTATTGAAGATGTTCAACCAGGTGATGTGATGTTAGTTAGACCTGGTGAAAAGATTCCGACAGATGGTGAAATAGTTGAAGGTAAAACAACAGTAGATGAATCAATGGCAACAGGAGAATCAATGCCTGTTGAAAGAACTATTGGGGATGAAGTGATTGGTGCAACTGTCAATCAGAATGGTTTAATTAAAATAAAGGCCACAAAAGTTGGTAAAGATACTTTTCTTTCCCAGGTTGTCAAAATGGTTGAAGAAGCTCAGGGAACAAAAGTACCAATTCAAGAGTTCGCTGATAGAATAACCAGCATTTTTGTACCAACCGTTTTAATAGTTGCAGCCTTAACATTCGTCTTATGGTTAGTCTTTCCTGATACTTTACGTAGTGTTGGTTTCTGGGCACAGAGCTTTTTACCCTGGGTTAATCCAACACTTGGCACAATAACGCTGGCATTTTTTGCTACAATAGCAGTCTTAGTTATTGCTTGTCCATGTGCATTAGGTCTGGCCACTCCAACTGCATTAATGGTAGGTAGTGGTATTGGTGCAGAAAATGGTGTCTTAATTCGTAAAGGTGAAGCAATTCAGACGATGAAGGATGTTCATACAATTGTTTTTGACAAGACGGGAACAATTACCAAAGGCCAGCCGGAAGTAACAGACCTGGTTACAGCAAATGGCACAGGTGAAGAAGAGCTCTTACAGTTAGCGGCTAGTGTTGAAGCAGGTTCAGAACATCCACTGGGTGTATCAATAGTCAATGATGCTAAAGATAGAGGTCTTGAAATTAAAGAAATAATTGATTTTGGATCTATCACTGGTAAAGGTGTTAAAGCTAAAATAGATGGAAAAGAGGTACTGGTAGGAAGCCGCCGGTTAATGAATGAATCTGACATCGACTCAAGTGGACTGGAAGAAGAAATGATTAGACTTGAAAAAGAAGCCAAGACGGCAATGCTGGTAGCAACTGAGGGAAAACTTCTCGGTATCGTTGCTGTAGCAGATGCTCTTAAAGAAGATTCAGTGAATGCCATTAAGGAATTACACAAGTTAGGACTTCAGTCAGCGATGATTACTGGTGATAATGAAAGAACTGCAAAAGCTATAGCTGAACAAGTAGGTATAGATCATGTAGTTGCAGAAGTCTTACCAGATGGTAAAGTAGATGAAATTAAAAAACTTCAAGATAAATTTGGAGTAATAGCGATGGTTGGTGATGGTATTAATGATGCCCCAGCTTTAACTCAGGCCAATGTTGGTATTGCCATTGGTACAGGTACAGATATTGCGATTGAATCATCAGATATTACACTAGTACGTGGAGATCTCTCTGCAGTTATTACAGCTGTGAAACTATCACGGGCGACATTTAGAAAGATAAAACAGAATCTATTTTGGGCTTTTATTTATAATACAATAGCAATTCCATTCGCAATCTTAGGATTACTACATCCTGTTATTGCTGAAATAGCAATGGCAACAAGTTCAATCAGTGTTATTACAAATGCTAATATGTTACGCAGAGTTGATGTTAAACCCAGTTATGACAAATAATAATTAATTCTCTTCCTCCCTAACGTTAGATCCCTACAAGGGAAGGGGTAAAAAATAATTATTTTGAGGTGATTAAAATGGCTAAAAGTTGGTGGCAGAAATTTATTGACAAATTAGCTTCTGCTAATGAAAAAGAGTATGGTAATGATGTGCCTGATTGCTGTGGTGACGGAAAAACTAAAAAGCAGTCGAGACATGATTAATGGCGGGAGGGTTATGCTGTGGAAGAAATAGCGACTGTTGTAGAAACAAAAGGTAATAAAGCGTGGGTTAAGATTGTGCGCCATTCTGCCTGCAGTAAATGCGAAAAGAAATGTGGATTAAACGAAAGTCATGAACAGGATGAATTAGTGGTAGAAATTGAAAACAAAGCAGGTTGGGAAGAAGGCCAACAGGTAGTTTTAAAGATGCAGGAAAGAAGTATGGTATTTGCTTCTCTGATTGTATATTTATTACCGATGCTGGCTATGATAATTGGTTATTTTGTTGGAAATTGGTTTGCTGTTAAATGGGGTTTTCAATCAACCGAAGTAGTGGGCATTATAGGTACGATAACATTTTTATTATTATCATTTTTAGTAATTAAAATAATTGATCGACTCATGGGAAGAAGTTCAAATTTCAAACCAGTTATAAAAAGAATTAACAGATGAACTAGATGGTGTAACTTGGTAGATTTCATAATTACTCCTCTATTTGAATATACTGTACCGGTACTAGGTATAAAATAGAGGAGGTTTTTATGGAATTTACTTTTTTAATTTTTGTGGCGGGAATGATATCTTTTTTATCACCCTGTATTTTACCAATGATTTCAGTATATTTCAGTCTAATTACTGGGTTATCGCTTGCTGATGTAGAAAAAATTAAACAAGACAGCATGGTAAGAAGGAATATCATTGTCAATACTCTTGCTTTTGTCAGTGCGTTTATATTTGTTTTTACATTGGCTGGTGCTTTAGCAGGAAGTTTAGGCAAAGTTTTAAACATAAATATGTCTTATTTTAACATATTTGGGGGCATTTTTATTATAGTTTTAGCATTAAAACAGCTCGGTTTGCTCAAACTTTCATTTATGCAGCATATTTCAATACACCCAGATGCAGATAGATTTACGGATAAAACTAACAACCAGTCACTTACAGCATTTTTAGTTGGGATATTTTTTGCTATCGTATGTTCTCACTGTATTGGAGCAACTCTTTATTCGTTTTTAATCCTGGCTGGTAATAACGGGTCAGCTCTTTTTGGAGTTTATGTGATGGCGGTCTTTTCAATAGGCCTAGCTCTACCTTACCTATTACTGGCGATTTTTATGAATCGATTTGTTAATATTTTGAGAAGACTGTCTAAATACCAGGTCATAATTAGATCATTGACAGGATTGATCTTATTGTTAATCGGAATTTTAATGGTTACAAATAGAATAAGTGTGGTATTTAAATTTTTTCAAAGAGTAATACCATATGAACTACCAATCGGCATGTAATAATTTTTTGTTTGATATTATTAAAGAGTTAGTTTTTAGAAAAAACAAATATACATGGTAAATGTATTTTCAAAAAGACAATAGATTTTCAGATAGTGTAAAATTTCAGTAGGAAGCAGGAAATCAGGGAATAAAAATAGAAATAG
>JADQBT010000016.1 GCA_016278485.1 Halanaerobiales bacterium | reverse complement strand
TAAATACTATCGCCAATTAGTTTTTTATAATATTTCATTCTCAATCACTCCCAATTTTAATTTAATTGCATACTCTATTAACAAACTAGGCACAATTGCGTATAACGTTTAGGTATTGCCGAAGTTCCTAAGTTTAGGGCGATAGCCCTTAACGAAGGAATTTGAGTGAAACGACGTTAGGAGTGGAACTGGCAATACTATGTTATACGAAGTACTTGTCGATTTTATTCTAATAAGTCCTCTTCTTCTGAAGCGGCATATTTTACATCAATAACATTATCTATGTCATCATTTTCGAATGGATTAAAGTCTAGTTCTATTAATTTATTATTATCTACATCAAACTCTATTTGAAAATTTTTATAAGCTTTTATTCCTATATCATTCTTTATATTTTTCATTTTATCTTTGAATTCTAATATTTTTTCTGTGGCAGCTTGTTCAGAAAGTGAAGAAAACATTAAAATTATAAATGTTAAATAAAACAAAGTAGTAAATACTTGTATTATAGATATTATTTTAATTAATAATCCATTTAAAACGACTTGTCCAAAATCCATATTAATTAATGAAAGTGTACTAAAATATAAGAAATCCCAATAAGTGCTTCCACTTATTAAAATACTATTATTGTCTATTTTAAACATAGAATAATATTCAAAAGAAAAAATAAATACTGTTATTATAATTGATAAAACAAAAATCCAAATGAATTTTTTGATAAGATAAATCTTCATATCTTTTTCTGTATATAAATCACCTACTTTAATTTCTAAGATATGAAATAATGTATAAAAAGTTTTGAACAAATAAATAGAAGATTGATTATCCCCGTCTTTCTTTTTTTTATATATACCAATTTTCTCAAAAAATTTATTTATCCACTCCCAACCTTTTTCAATTAATTTACTTATAATATCAATTGCTACTTTTGGATTGCTTGTCCAATTAAACATAGTAAATAGTGTTACAAATAATCCAAGACCTAATATAATCATAGATGAAAATAATATTTTTTCATTATTGTAAAAGAAAATATTTCTTATAGCTATAATAGAAAATATAAAAACTACTATTTTTACTTCTATTCTTTTTGGAAGATGAAGAATTTTATTTACATAACTTACTATCTTCCTAAAAAATTTATATAAATATTTTATTACTATTGGAATAAAGAATAATAATCTAAAATAGAACTTTATGATCATCCATAAAGGTACAAAATAATTTTTCCTATATAAAACTAAGGAAAAGTAAACTAACATTGTTGTTATTGTTATAGTCAATAAATTAATATATTTAATAATTTGATAAAGTACTATATTTTGTTCAAACCAATTATTATATTTAGCTATAAAAATTACCCACATAAGCAATATGATTAAATCAACAGTTAATCTTAAGAAAATATTCTTTTTTTTACGTTGTGTTTCTTGCAAAAATATCACTCCCACTGACAAGTATTTCGTATAACGTAACCGAGTTTACGAAGTTTCTGAACCTTAGCCAGACCTGGCTTAGGTTCAGAAATTTGGGTGAAGCGTAGCGGAACCGTAAACTCATTGTTATGCGAAGTGCATAATTCACACGCCTAATATTTTTACTGTTTCATTTAATATTTCATCTACATATCCAATTGCACCATTTAAGGTTGGCTTATAAAGACTCGGATGTGCACATTGATTTCTCATCGAAAGTTGTCCTTGAAGCACTCTCAGTTTCGCATTATTAATAAAACCAACTTTATTAGCAATTAGTAATATTGAAAACTCAGAATTTTTTTCTTTTAATTCACTTATATTTTCAAATACCCACTTTTTCCTTTCTTTTCTAATGTCTTGTTCATATAATTCATATAATTTTTCAGCAAATACTTGAAAATGTCCAGCCCATGACATAACAACTGCTGACCTTCGTAAGTCATTTTCTAAACAACAAATTGCCTCAGAAAAATAACTATTTATATCTAAAGGTAAATCTTTAAGTCTTTTGCTAAGATCTTTAAGATGTATTACTCTTGATTCATAACTATCTTCATATTTGGACAAAATATTATGTGCAGATTTTTCCGCTTTTTTAACTCTTTCTAACCAACTAAAATATAACTCATTAAGATTCTTATTCTTCTCCATTAATTAAATATCTCCTTAATGATTTAAATAAGTTTTCATATACCTCTGCATTATCTGATTCAGGTAATTGTAACTGAATATTAATAGCTATTGAAGGTGATTGTGTTTGAACATTAATTCGATTCTTCTTTGTGTCTTCTTTCTCCATTTTATCTTGTGAAGGTATATTTGATCTATCTAGCTTTTCTTCAATAATTTGTTCTGAATTTTTTGAACTATTATTCTTTGTCGGGACTATTAATTGACCATCATTATTCTTGATTACAGCAGCCATCTCCATAATATCAATTATAGCTCTACTTCCAGTTTTATTCTTTTTATTATTACTTTGCCCGGAGACATATAGAATATGGTCAGTTAATTCATCATAAGACATGCCTTTTCTAACTCTAACAGTTGTCACTAAGTTTGATAAAAAATCATTACCAGAAATGATATCTTGTAGGTATTTTTTTATATCATTCTCTTGGCGATGTTCAATAGCTCGTCCTAACTTTTTTCCTACATTTGATACTTTTTTACTATTACCTCCTTCGAGGATACCTATGTCTGATAAAAATTGATTATTTCCACTTATAGTAGTTTTATTAATACCAGTAATATTAGATACATCATCCAAACTAGCCTCTTCAGAAATATTGGTGTACCCTACTATAATATTTAACAGACTTTCACTTGATGATCTTGGAATACTAAATTCTTCAGCACTCATTTTATTTCCCCCATATTATTTATTAGTGTTTGTTTATATTCCCACATTGCATTTCGCATAACGTTCCTGGTATTTCCGACGTTACCGTTTCGCTAGGATTGGCAGGTCTTTTGCTGACATGCTATTATCCTTCTTTTGCAAAAGACATGACAAAGGCAATGTCCCGAAGGGTAGCGACGATAGGAGCGTCACGGAAATAGCATGTTATGTGAAGTCGCACATGTTCTTAAATGATTTCTCCTTCCTTCCACCATTTATTAAAATCATTAATAAATTTTTCTTTTTCATTTTTATCATTTACTTTACTTATCATAAATGCCTTTTTCCCAATTCCATTTATTGAATACCCCATATGCCATACTTCCGTCCTATCGTTAATAATAAACCTATCATGACAACTATTATTTTTTCGTGCATAAATATTTTTTCTATCTTGTTTCAATGCGTTTAATAACTTATTAAAGATACTTTTTTTATCTGCAGTTAAAAGTTTTATAGTTAAAGATTCATCTAAACTTTCAATATAATCAAACACATCATCATCCAAAAATTGATCAACAATAGCTAAATTACTATTAGCCCTTTTCATAATTTTGTATAATACTTTTGTAGAGCGATATTCTTCTCCATCAGACAAATAGTATTGATCTTTTTCTCTACGTTTTCCTCTTAAAAATTCAGGTTCATATACATTTAAAATTTGTCTAACTATTTTGACCATATATTTTATATTTTCACAGTCTTTATTTTCAACATAACCAGACATACTTTTTTCCCACCATAAAGTTCTTTCGCTAATCATTCTTTCATATATTCTAAAAGCATCTGAATTAGAAGGTAATATAATCTCTATTTTCTTTTTATAATTTTTTATAATATTTTGTGCTTCAGAAGTTTTTAATAATTTACGGTTGCATCTATTTAGGTAGCTTTCTAATTCTTCTAATAATTTCTCCATTTCATTTATAATTTTATTATTAGCCATAATTGTCCTCCTAAAAGTGCGATTTCACATAACGTATCCGTATTTCCGAAGTCCAGCAACCCTTAGATAGCTCCTAACTTGGGTTGATGGATTTGGGTGCAGAGACGAAGGAACGGAACCGGAAATATATTGTTAAGTGAAGTTGGCCGTTCCCCACATCTTCAGCAATAAGACGTTTCTCCTTAATTCTCTCTTATTTTATGTAGATTATATTCTTCATATATTATAAATTCATTTTCGAGACAAATTCAAAGCTTTTTGCTGTCATTTCGACCCATGCTGGTTTAAAACCGCTTTTTACCGCATTTCTAACTGATTTTATATTAGACCATGCGGTACAATAAAAAGGTACTTTTCCTTTAATAATTGTTTCCACTGCAAGTCTACTTGTTAATGCAGCAGCAATTCCGTTCCTCCGATACTCCGGTAAAACATCTACACCAATCTGCCACATGGTATCGCAATCTGCAGAACAACCAGCCAAGCCAATTAGTTTATCTCCGTCAAAAGCTGCAATAGCCATCATATCTAAATGTTTGCGTTTTTCACATAAAGCATTACTCCATTGTGGAAGATATAAGTTTGCAAATTCATCCGGTGTAAGGACTTTAATGTCAAATGCACAAGGAAGTATTTTAAGCAAATTCATATCTGGCAAAAAGTATTCTGCCATAAAACAAATCCGCATTTCTCTTTTTTGAAATTCATCGTTTAGAACATGTAGATTGGGTGTTTCAAAGCAATACTCGATAGAATATTTGTTAATATAATTTTTCACTATATCAGCAATTTCACTATTTACAGACGCAACAACATTATTTCCGTAAGATACCAGATTACAATAAAAAGGGAGATCCAAATATTTACGAGCACCTGGATTAACCCTAGATGTAACAACTATATTCTCATCTTTAAAGAAATCATCAACATTGCAGTTCTCATCTATTGCTGATTGATGCATAGCAATTTCTAATATCTCTTTATTGTTCATAATAGTCCCCCTTCAGGCCAGTTTCACTTAACGTCCCGAGGGTTCCCGACGTGCTCGTGTCCGCCAGGACCTAGCGCAAAGTTTGCTTCCCAAACTACTTACCTCATTCACTGCAAACTTTGTGACAGAGAGCATGTCCTTAGGCAGGCTGGTCTTTAGCCGTAGCGGGAACCCCCTGTTATGCGAAGGAACATATAAAGTATATGTTCTAAATTTTAATAAGCTTGTATATATATAATATAGGGTGGTTAGAATGAAATGGAAAACGCATAGATCAATTGGCATTGCATCTTATGCTATGCTAATTAATTTTTTTCTCAAATCTAATAATATATTTATTGTCTTATCAATGTTTACTTTTTCTGGTTATGCATATGTTTTTTCTACATTACCTGATGAAATTGATAATAATAATGTGAATTTAAAGCATCGTAAAGAATCTCATAGTTTATTTTATTTTTCTGTTTTATTTATAATATTAACTCTTGTTTATATACCAATCTTTATACTACTCAACCTAAATTTCATACATATATTTTACCCTTTATTAGGTTTGTTTTGTGGTTACTTTTTACATATTATAGCTGATTCTTTCACAGATAATGGTGTGCATTTGTTCTGGTTTCCTAATAAAAATAATAAGAAATTTTTAATTAAACGTTTATGGTATTACAGTGAAAGTGATAAATATGAACCAAGCATAACTATAGTATGTAAGATAGTTACAGTATTAATATGGATTTATTTATTTTACCATAGTTTAAATGATTACTTATATAAGTTTTGGCAAACCTTCTAAAAGTATAAGTCTTAATAAACCGTTTTGACACCAAAAAACATAATATTTCTATTTCCTTTTTGAATAAATATATTATTACCAAATCTATTAATTGTTTTATTATAATGCAAAAATATTTAAATTTTTTATTATTTTTTTGAAGTAAAAAATCCAAACAGGAGGTGTTAAAAATTCAAGAAAAGTTTAAGGTCAGAAAATATCAAGATAAATCTCTTTATCAACTTTTAAACAAATCTTGGAGCAATGCTAATCCTAAGCCACATGAATGTTGCTTTATTGAGGATTTCGTTATAGTTAAAACAAATCCTAATAAACCAATAAACAGTGTTTCAGTTTCAACAACTGATAATAATTCAAAAAACAATTTACAAGATATTCCAAAAAGGTGGCAAAGTATAATAAAAGAATTAAAAATAGACTACAAATTAAATAAATCTCATGTAACAAATCTAAAAAAACAAATAAATAAATTAGAATCACAAACTTTATCATTCAATAAAAAAATTAATAGAATAGAAAAATCTGCAAAAATTCTCTTAAAGAAAAAAACTAAAAGAAATATTAAAAGAAGATTTTTTGATAGATGTAATAGATTGTTTGATAGTATAAATGAAGAAATATACGAATTAGACCCAAAAGAAAGAAATCAATGTTTAGAAGAATTAAAACGAATTAATTCATTAATTATTGAAACAATTCATACTCTAGAAAACTCCTAAAAATGTTCTTTCGCAGTCACGGTAGGATTTCCAGTTGCCCAGTCACCCCCGCACAGATCCTGACATGC
>JADQBT010000021.1 GCA_016278485.1 Halanaerobiales bacterium | reverse complement strand
TTAATAATTACAAAAAGGGAGTCTTCTCTAAATCCAAAGGTAACTTGACACTATCTTTTTTACATATCTAGTTGACATTACATTGAAAATGTGGTTTAATAATGTAAACAAAATAAATCGTATTTCTGTTGTCTAATCTTTATATTTATAAAGAGCGGGGGACCCAATTTTTTTGGGGCTTATCCATTAAGGAAGAAGATCTTTTGCTTCTAGCCCGACAGCTAACCTCGTAGACACCTAAAGGAGCAGAAAACTTAAATTACCTAGAATATTTATAGATATAGATATTAATTAGGGATGTTTAATGCTCCATTACAGTTAACTGTAATGGATTTTTTGTTTTAAGAAAGGAGAAATTAGATGAAAAGTATCAGAATAAAAATATTAACTGGATATCTCGTAGTTATTTTAATTTTATCTGCTGTAGCAGTTTGGGGTATTTATAATTTTCAGAGTTTGGCTGGTGCAATTAATGAAATAATGGTAGAAAATTATCGCAGTATTAAAGCAAGTGAAAATATGGTCGAATCACTAGAACGTCAAGATAGTGCCTTACTCTTATTATTAAGAGGACCCACAGAAAAGGGACAGGAAATATTTCGTAGAAATGAAAAAGAATTTTATACCTCTCTAGCAAGAGCAGAAGATAATATCACGATTGAAGGAGAAGCAGATATATTATTAAGTATTGATGAAAAATATTATAAATTTATTACTAGTTTTGATTCATTTTATTATGGTTCTGAATCTGAAAAATGGCAAGTATATAATCAAACACTGCTTCCTTTATTTATAGAAATTAAAGAGGATATAAGGAATTTAAGAGAACTTAACAGAGAGGCTATGGTAAAAGCACAGGAAAATGCTAATGCCCAGGCAAATCAAGCTATGATATCTACTGCTTTGGTATCAATTGCAGCTGTAATTTTTGTACTCTTAATAGGTTTTTATTTAACTCGACAAATTATAAGTCCTATCAATGAATTGAAAATTGGTATTAAGAAAGTAGCAGACCGGAATTTCCAGCAAAAAGTTAAGGTTGATTCAGAGGATGAAATTGGTCAACTAGCAGATTCATTTAATGATATGATTAATAAATTACAAGAATATGAGAAAATCAATATAAAGAAATTAGTTATTGAAAAAGAAAAATCAGAAGCAATAGTCAATAATGTATCTGGGCCCATTATTGTAACAGATAAAGATAATTTTATAGTTTTATTAAATCAAGCAGCACGTGATTTGTTTTCAATAACCAAAGAAGACTTAAATAAACATTTTCTTGAAATCATCCCTAATGAACAATTATTCGAGTTTGTGCAAAATCCCGAAGCTACAGAAGATAAGGTGATAGCAGTTGATGAT
This sequence comes from Halanaerobiales bacterium, assembly GCA_016278485.1. Classification (GTDB taxonomy): domain Bacteria; phylum Bacillota; class Halanaerobiia; order Halanaerobiales; family Halanaerobiaceae; genus JADQBT01. The sequence continues at coordinate 53,760 of JADQBT010000021.1, read as the reverse complement.
AAAGATAAGAGATTCCATTATAAGGTTTCAACAAATCAAATTACAGAAGAGGATGAAGACTATCAGTTTACAGTTACACTCTTAGAGGATGTTACTCGCTTAAAAGAGATTGATAATATGAAGTCAGAGTTTGTATCAACAGTTTCTCATGAATTTAGAACACCTTTAACATCAATGAATATGAGTTTAAATATGGTTTTATCAGGTGATACCGGAGATTTAAATGAAGAACAAGAGGAATTACTTGCAGCAGCTTATGAAGATGTGGAAAGACTGACTGATTTAGTAAATGATTTATTAGATTTATCAAAGATTGAATCAGGTAAAATTGAAATGGATTTTGAAAAAACTGATATAAAACATGTTATTACTAAAACAGTTAAACCATTTCAAAAACAGGCGGATGATAATAATATCAAAATAGATTTAGAAGAGTTGGAAGATAATCTTTTTGCAAGAGCTGATGCAAATAAGATAAGTTGGGTAATCTCTAATTTGGTAGGAAATGCATTACGCTATTCACCATCAGGAAGTGAAATTAAAATTGGAGCAGATATAAAAGGTCAAAAAATATTGGTTTATGTTGAGGATAATGGATCAGGGATACCAAAAGAGTATCAAAATAAAATATTTGACAAGTTCGTTAGAGCAGGTAATGATTTAGATGATAGTGGAGGTACAGGTCTTGGCTTAGCAATTTCCAAAGAAATAATTAATGCTCACCATGGTCGAATTTGGTTGGAGAGTGAGGAAGGTAAGGGCTCTAAGTTCACTTTTTACCTTCCAAGATATGGTTATTAGGAGGTCTATTTAGAATGGAACGAATTTTAGTTGTTGATGATGAAAAAAATATATTATTAGTAATTAGTAAAAGCTTAGAAATAGCTGGGTATGATGTTATCAAAGCAAAAGATGGTTTGGAAGCTGTAGAAAAAGCAGGTGAAGAAGATCCTGACTTAATTTTATTAGACTTGCGATTACCAAAGATGAATGGTTTTCTTGTGCTTGAGGCAATCAAGGATGATGAGCAGACAACTGATATACCAGTGATTGTTATCTCAGCAAGATCTACTGAAGAAGATTTTGAAAGGGTCTTTAGTTTAGGTGCTTGCGATTATCTAGTTAAGCCAATAGACCAAAAGACTTTATTGAATGCTGTAGAGAAATATTTAGAAGGAGGAAATGAAAATGGAAAAAAAGATATTAATAATTGATGATGAAAAAAATATCAGGATGACATTAGAAAAAGCTCTTGCAAAGGCTGGATTTACTGTCTCAACAGCTGTTAATGGTGAAGATGGTTTGCAAAAAATTAATGATACTAACTACCCTGTAATTTTACTTGATATGAAAATGCCAGGTATGGGTGGTATGGAGTTTTTGAAACAAATTAGAGATCTTGATTATCAGACTAGGGTGGTTATGATCACAGGCTTTGGGAATGTGGAAACAGCTGTTGAAGCTATGAAGTTAGGAGCTGTTGATTTTTTACGTAAACCATTTAAGCCTACTGAAATAATAGAATTAGTTGAAGAAGTTTATGCTAGATATGAATTAGAAGAAAATAGTGATAGTGTAGAGGGCTTTTCAGATCATTTAAATTTAGCAAAATCAACAATTAATAAACGAAACTTTGAAGAAGCTAGAAATTTATTAAAAAAAGCAACTTCGATAAATCCAGAAAAACCTGAACCATTTAATTTATTAGGTATTATCCATGAGTTAAAACATAATCAGGCTGAAGCAATGAAAATGTACCGCGCTGCGCTGGCAATTGATCCTGCTTATAGTCCGGCAACAGAGAATCTGCAACGAGCAGGTGAATCAATGGGAAAGATTGATTTAGAGAAAATCAATATGGGCGATGAAGAAGTATAATGTTTATCGTTATTATTGGTAATGGGAGAGCAGGATCTATGCTAGCAGGTGAGCTTTCCCGTTCTGGTCATGAGGTTGTTGTTGTTGAAAAAGTAGCAGAGAATTTTAAGCGATTGCCTGTTGATTTTTCTGGATTTCAAGTTGAGGGAGATGCATTAGAACAGGATATTTTGAAAAATGCAAGAGTAGATCAAGCAGATACAGTGATTGTTATAACAGGCAATGATAAGGTTAATTATATGGTGGCAAAATTAGCTGAACATGTTTTTAAAGTACCAAAGATCATTGTGAGATTGACTGATCACAAAAAACTCCATATTTATAATGATAGTAAACAGATTGAGGTAGTTTCTCAATATGATTTATTAGTAAAAGGAATGTTAGACAGTATTGGTAGAATTGAGGGATAAGTATGCAAATTATGTTGGTTGGTGGTGGAAAATTAGTTTATCACCTTGCTAAAAGATTAATTGCTAAAGGTTATTTTGTTGTAGTTATTAATAAGGATGAAATTTATACAAAAGAGTTAGCAAGAGAATTAAATGCTACTATTGTATGTGGTGAAGCTTCTGATAAAGATATTTTAGAAGATGCTGGTGCGTTTCGTACGGATGTTTTAGTTGCACTAACACAAAAAGATCATGATAATCTTTTTATTTGTAAGATGGCAAAAGAATATTTTGGAATTGAACGAACAACATCTATAGTCAACAACCCAGATAATGAATCATTGTTTAAAAAAATGGGCATCAATGGGATATTTAATTTAACTGAACTTTTAAGCAGTTTAATTGAGCAAAATGTTGTTTCAGAAGATATTAGAAATTTAGTTACATTGGAAGAAGGAAAATTGAGCGTTTCTCAAATAATTATACCTGAAGATGCTCCTGCTGCTGGAAAGAAAGTTAGGGTTATTAACCTTCCCTTAAGCATAGTTCTTGGTGGAATAATTAGAGAGGGAAATGTAATTATTCCGAGAGGAGAAACTGTTATTAAACCTGGTGATAAGGTATTAGTGATATCTTTACCTGAAGATCAAGCTCTTGCGATTAGAATACTTGGCGGTGAAAATTAAATGAATTACAAAAAAGTATTGGCCGTCAGATATAGACTTATTATTAAATATACTGGCATTCTTGTTATATTAACAGCTCTAGCTCTTATTTTACCTCTTTTATCTTTGGTTTTTTATCCAGGTGAAACAAACTATATTATTCATTTTATATATTCTTCAATATTCGCCTTTGTTGTTGGTGGATTAATGTACTTTTATGGTCATTCTAGTGATAATTCGCAAGTTGATTTGACATTAAAAGAAGGTAGTATTATCGTTTTGTTATCCTGGATTTTAGCAATGTTTTTTTCTGCTATTCCTTTTTTGTGGGGAATGAAAATGAGCTGGACACATGCAATTTTTGAAGTAGTAAGTGGTTGGACAACTACTGGGCTTTCAGTGATGAATGTGGAAACAACACCTGCAATTTTTTTATTGTGGAGAAGTCTAATGCAACTATTAGGAGGAGCAGGTTTAGCAGTTATTGCTTTATCTTATTTACTGCCTGTTCACGGCATGGGTCTGTATAGAGCTGAGGCAAGGAATGACAAACTTTTGCCACACGTAAAAAAATCGACTGCTATGATTATGAGGATATATGGAGGATTTGTACTGTCAGGTATTTTTTTATACTGGCTGGTTGGTATGGATCTTTTTTCTGCTATTAATCATGCTATGGCCGCTCTGTCAACTGGCGGATTTTCAACAAAATCTGCAAGTATTGGTTATTGGCCAGAATTTGATATTGAATTAATAACGATTATCTTAATGTTATTAGGTACTATTAACTTTGCTAGTCATTTTACGCTTTTACAAGGTAAAGTAAAAACATTTTTTCGTAATGGTGAGATTCGCTTTATGTTATTAATTATTGGGTTTTTAACACCATTATTGATGTTTACAAGTTTAAACTTGGTCTATGCTAGTTTAGGTACGAATTTGCGAATTACTTTGTTTCAAGTAGTCTCTGCCATTTCAACAACTGGTTTTTCAACTATAGACTTTAATACTTGGCCATTGTTTGCAAATTTCATTATAATAATTTTAATGATTATTGGTGGAGGAACTGGTTCTACAGCTGGTGGTATAAAGCAATATAGAATATATATTATGATTAAATCCATTTTTTGGGAGATTAAAGAGCAGTTTTCACCTCGAAATCAGGTAAAAGAAAATTATATTTGGAAAGGTGATAATAAGGAGTATATCAATGCGGAACATATAAAAGAAATAGCCAATTACATAATGCTTTATCTCTTAACTTTTGCAGTTGGGGTTGCAATCTTTCTACTATCAGGATATGGATTGCAAGAAAGTCTTTTTGAGTTTGGTTCTGCCTTGGGAACTGTTGGATTATCAATTGGAATAACGTCAGCTTCGGCACCTAACCACATCTTAATAACAGAGATTGCTGGTATGTTTTTAGGTCGATTAGAGTTTTTGATTATCTTTTTTGCAGCTATTAAAATAATAAAAGACCTAAAGTATATTTCAAAATAAAAAAACTATTTATAAACTTTTAAGAGGATGTCGTTTTATGACGATATCCTTTTTTGGTTAGGTAATTAATTTTTGCACTAATGCAATATTTAGTACTTTTGATTTAAAAATAAAGGAGGGTATTAAGCAATTTTATAGAATAATATAAGATAGATAAAGTTTAAGAATAATTTTTAAAATAGTTAATTAGGATGGTTAAGATGAAAGAAAATTACATAAAAGTGTTGAAAAGAAATGGAGAAGAAGCTGAATATCAAGTATCTAAAATTGTACGAGCAATTTATAATGCTGCGATAGAACAGACTGGAGACAAGCAAAAGTCGCATAAAATTGCTAAAGAAGTAGCTGATGATGTAGACAAGCTTATCTTAGAAGAATATGAAGAGATTACAGTCGAAAAAGTCCAAGATATTGTAGAATATGAACTGCTTAGAAATGGTCATTATGAGATTGGTAAATCATATATTATTTATCGGCATAATCGGAATAGAAATCGTAAGCTAGATGATGATAAAGATAAGTTATCATCTAATTTTATAAGTCAATATAAACATAAACAGAATCCTTTTCCTACTGAATTGGGTGAGTATGTATACTATCGAACCTATTCGAGATTAGTCCCAGAAGAAATGAGAAGAGAGTATTGGTGGGAGACTGTCAGAAGAGCAGTAGAATATAATACATCTTTAGCTCCAACTTCTAAAAATGAAGCTGAAGAGTTATTTGAGAATATATATAGTCTGAAAAACTTTGTGGCAGGTCGTACATTGTGGAGTGGTTCTACTTCTGCAAGTAAAAAGTTTCCGATGAGTAATTATAATTGTAGTGGTACAACTATCCAAAATATTAAAGACTTTGAAGATATCTTCTATTTATTACTTATTGGTTCTGGTACTGGATTTAGAGTCCTACCAGAAGATGTTAAAAAACTTCCTGAGTTTAGAACAAACATCACTGTTACTCATAAATATCATGATCCGGTAGATGAAGCTGAAAGAAATGAAAGAACAGAATTTAAGTTTGATACAGATGGCAAAATCGCGACAATCATAGTTGGAGATTCAAAAGAAGCGTGGGTACAGTCGTTATATTATTTTCTTGATTTTCTGACAAGTAGTTTTTATAGGGATTTAGAATATATTATTTTTGATTATGATAATATTCGTGGTAAAGGTGAGAGGTTAAAAACTTTTGGTGGGACTGCGTCCGGTCATCAAAGTCTAAAGAAAATGTTCGAAAAAATTGATATTATTTTAAAGAAAAAAGATGAAGATAAAGTTAAATTAAAGCCTATTGATGCTTTAGATATAGCTAATATTATTGCTGAAAACGTAGTGAGTGGTGGTGTAAGAAGATCATCACAGGTTGGTATATTTGATGTAGATGATGAGGATATTGCCCAAGCAAAAAGTGATCTTTATATTCAAAAAGAAGGTGAATGGATAACAAATCCAGAAATTGCACATAGAACGAATAGTAATAATAGTATTTTTTATAAAGAAAAACCAGCAAGAGAAAAACTTAAGTGGCATGTAAAGCAGATGAGATTTTCTGGAGAACCTGGGTTTATAAATGCAGAGGAAGCTTCCAGAAGAAGAGAAAATTTTGAGGTTGTTAATCCTTGTGTTGAGATTTTATTGAGTTCTAAAGGTGTTTGTAACTTAACATCCCTTAATGTAAGTGCATTTATTGATAATAATGACAATTTAATGTTAGCAGACTTATTAAGAGCGCAAGAACTATCAGCTAGGGCTGGTTATAGAATGGCTTCTGTAGATTTCGAACTTAATGAATGGGATATTATTAATAAACGAGATATGTTGATTGGTACCTCTGTTACTGGTTGGCAAGATGCTATGAACAGATTAGGTTGGAGTGATTTTGACATTCCTCAAGCTGAAGAATATGAAACATTAATGGCTGATTATGAAGGTAGAGAAGCTGAATTTATAGATCTTATTTCTAGAAAAATTAGAAACTCAGAAAACTATCAAAAACAAGCAGGATTGATGAAAAAATTAAGAGAGACTGCGCAACAGGCGGCTAAAGTAATAGCTAAAGAATTAGATGGGCCAGAACCATTACTAGTAACTACAGTAAAACCTGAAGGAACACAGAGTCAGATGCCAACAGTTTCTAATGGTCTGCATTTTTCACATTCTGAGTATTATGTAAGAAGGGTGAGAATCAATGACTCTGACCCCCTTGTAAAAGCTACAGAAGATCTTAATTATCCTATTTTTAATGATACACATAGAGATAATACAGCAGTAATTGAGTTTCCAGTTAAGGCTCCAGAAGGTAAAGTAAAAGCTGATGTATATGCCATAGAACAATTAGAAATATATAGATTATTTATGAAACACTATGTAGATCACAATGCAAGTTCTACTATTCACGTGAGAGATAATGAATGGAATTTAGTGGAAGAGTGGTTATGGGAAAATTGGGATGATGTAGTAGGTGTATCTTTTCTTTCATATAGTGATAGTTTTTATGATTTAATGCCATACGAAGAGATTGATGAGCAAGAATATCAGGCAAGATTAAGTAAAATCAAGCCATTTAAGCCTTCATTAGTAAACAAATACGAAAGAGAACTTGGTGGCTATGATATTGACTTAAAGAGAGAAGAAGGTTTACAAGATTGTGAAGATGGAGCTTGTCCAGTTAGATAATTATAGCAATAATCATATTAAAATAGAAAAAGCTTTTATAAGGCAGTTAGCTTATCATGATAAGAGATAAGTTAGCTGCCTTATTTCTACATATCTCTTAATGAGGGGCTTATTAAATATATTTTTTTCAAAAAAAATTAAAAAGGAATATTCTTATCTATAACTAAATTAAATATAAAGATATAACTATGCAGAGAGGAGGAAGTTAAATGAATAAGGCTAACAAAAAATTCTGGGGCTATTTGGGCAGATTTTCTATTGTTCATCTAATATCTTATTTTATAATAGCCTTTTTCTTTTTGAAGTTTCAAAATACATTACCAGCCGCTAATAGAGAAGCGCTTGAATTCTTCATACCTTATGGGTTGCCAACTTTTTTAACTGTATTTATAGAAATTGTTCGGGCATTATTTTTAGCTTTATTACTTTATCCATTTTATAATTTATTTGTTAAAAAGGATAAAGGCTTTGTTCTCTTAATTGCTGCACTTTGGGGATTGGCTATACTAGGTTCTGTAGAGCCGATGCCAGGTTCTATAGAAGGTTATATTTACACTGAAACAACAATGATTGAACATTTTTCTGTACTAATAACCGGATTAATTCGTACAAGTATTTTTGCTTGGTTATTTCTTAAATGGGAGAGAAGAGAAGCTAGAAAAAATCCTGCTTCTAAATTAACTGCTTTTTTAAAAGTTAAAAATAAAAAATCATACTTTAGCAAATTCATCCTACTTCACGTGCTTACTTATGCTGTTATAGGAATACTATTTTATAATTTACAGAATTATAAAGATGCCTTTGCAACAATGGAACAATTTAAACTCTTTCGACCTTTAGACCATCCTTTAGTAGCAGCTACAATACCAATACAGATCTTAAGAGGAGGTATTCTGGCCCTCTTTATTTTACCGTTTTATAATACTTTTATAAAAAAAGAAAATGGTTGTTTATTACTTTTTGCAATAATTTATGGTTTTACTGCTGTAACACAGCTGATACCAACTTTTATTGAAAATATTGCTGCTGGTAAGTCATTGGCTGGATTAATTGTAGGACCGATTGAGATTACTGTACAGATGTTAATTTTCTCTTGGTTATTTTTTAAAAAAAGGGGTGGATGGAAATTAAAAAGGAAAGAGTAGGTGTTGATGGTCCTTTGGTCTCGAAACTATGTTTTGGTACACTTCCTATGGGTCCTCGTCAGGTGAATTTGCCAGTAGAAACTGGTGCTGATATTATTAGATATGCAATTGAACAAGGAATTAATTTTATTGATACAGCAGAAGTCTATGATACATATAAATATGTTAGAGAAGCGATAAAAGATATAAATAGAGATAATCTAGTAATAGCTTCAAAATCACCTGCGGCAGATTATAATGGGATGAAAGAACATATTGAAAAAGGATTAACTGATTTAGAAATAGATTATTTTGATATTTTTCATCTTCATGCAGCCCGGGAAGAGAATCCGTTTAGTGAACGAACTGAAGCTCTTAATTGTTTAGTTGATTACAAAAGTAAAGGTTTAGTTAAGTATATTGGAATTGCAACCCATTATGTTAAAGTAGTAAAAGAAGCTGCGGAACAGGAAGATATTGATGTTATCTTTGCAATAATAAATCAGAGTGGTAGAGGAATTGTTGATGGTACACCAAATGATATGCTGGAAGCTCTAGCTTATGCTCAGCAAAAAGGAAAAGGAATATATGCTATGAAAGCACTAGCTGGTGGTAATCTCTTAGATAGTGTTACTTCAGCAATTAATTTTGTTAGACAGAGGCCCTTTATTAATTCAACTGCAGTTGGAATGGTCAAAAAAGAAGAAGTTGAAGTTAATAAATTGATATTTTCTGATAAAGAACTAACAAAAGACTTGTTAGAGAAGACTAATAAGAAGTTAAAGAAGTTACGAATTTTAAACAGTATATGTAAACTTTGCGGTAATTGTATTGAAGAATGTCCTAATTTTGCTTTGTCTATTGAAGATGAAAAAGTATTAGTAGAATATGATAAGTGTATTATATGTGGATATTGTACCCGAGTTTGTCCTCAATTTGCAATAAGGTTGGCTTAGTAAAAATTATGGAGAAAATTTAGTCTAATAAATATTTTTGTAGCTTAAAGCAAATTGGTCTTTACTTATGGCCAATTTGTTTTTTTGTATGTGTTTAGAAAATTTATAATTAAATTGAAATCAGTTATGCGAACTTTAAAATACAATATGTAACAATTTTTTTAAAACTAATAATTATTTAAATATTTTTAATCTTCTTGCAGGAATTTTGTATTTAATAGTTAATTATAGTATTAAGGTATTACCTATTACGACATATCTTGACTTAATAGAGGGAGAGATAATAATGAATTTATCAAAAATTAAAAAAGGAACTTTAAGTGACCAGGCAAAAAACTCTTTAAATGAGTATATAAATTCATTAGATATAAATGATAATATGAAACTTCCCAGCGAAGAAAAATTAGCAGAACAATTAGGTGTAAGTAGAATAACAATTAGAAATGCATTAAATCAATTATCTCAAGAAGGAATTATTATTAGAAAACATGGTAAAGGAACTTTTGTAAATTCAGAAACCTTAAAAATAGAGGTGAACCTATCTCCAGCAGTAGAGTTTGAAAAAATTATTAGAGATAGTGGATATGAAGCAACTGTCAAATTAGTTGACTATAGAATTACATCATCTAACGCAAAAACTTCAAGTAAATTAAAAATTAATGAAAAAGATAAAATTATTATAGTAGAAAAAATTTATTATGCAGATAATTCTCCAGCTATAGTCAGTATAGATCGATTTGCGAAAATATATGTTAATGAAGAAATAGAAGAAAGTAGTTTAAAAAATTCTGTATTTGAGTTTTTATTAAAACAAAATGGTGAACAGATTGAACAAGATTTAATAGAGATATTTGTGCAGTTAGCCGGTGAAAACCAAAAAATTAAAAATTATTTTGAAGCAGAAAAGCAAAAGCCACTTTTGGTTTTTGAAAGTATAAAATATAATAAAAGTTTTAATCCGGTATTACATGCAACGGAATATTTTGATACTGATTTTATTAAGTTTAATTTTGTTAGAAAAAACAGCTTTTACAATTAACAATTATTCATGTAGGAGGTGATAATAAAAGGAAGTTAATAAGTTTAATTATTGGTTAAATTATTATCGCATAATTAAAAATTAAAAGGGGTGTAAAAATGTTTAAAAAAATTAGTTTTTTAATAACATTGATTATTTTCGCTTTTGGTTTCTTAATGACAGGTGCTGTATATGCTGAAGAAGAGATTAGTATTGCAATGATTTTTCCAAGCACAATAGATGATATGGCTTGGAGTCAGGCTATGTACGATGGAGTGGCTAAATTAGAGGATGAATACAATCTCAAAATTTCTTATAGTGAAAACTTATATGATGCAGTTCAGGTAGGCTCGGCCCTGAGAGAATATGCACCAAATTATGATATAGTTATAGCACATGGAGCTCAATATCAAAATATTGTTGATGATGTAGCAAGAGATTTTCCAAATACAACATTTGCTTTTGGAACATCTTATAATGCAATGCATGATAATGTATATGCTTATGATCCTAATGCTGAAGAAGGAGCATATATTTCAGGTGTTATAGCTGCTCATCTTACTGAAACAAATATTATCGGTATTATAGGTCCGGTTGAGGCTGGGGATGCAATAAAATATAATAGCGGTTTTCTACAAGGAGTAAAGTCAGTTAATCCTGACATAAAAGTAAATATTGGTTATACTGGTAGTTTTGGTGATACCATAGCTGCAAAACAAATGGCTGAATCACATATAGATGCAGGTGCAGATATATTAACTGGTTCAGCTCAACAATCTGTAGGAGCTATTAGAGCTGCTGCAGAAAAAGGAAAACTTTGGTTTTCAACTGATATAGATCAAAGTATTGTAGCTCCTCAAGCAGTTGTAGCTTCTCAAGTGCTTAAATTTGAAGAAGTAGTAAGATATATGATTGAAGCACGTAAAGATGGTATTTATGGTGGCGAACATCTTCCTATGACTTATGCTAATGGATTCTTAGCATATGAATTTAACGAAGAATTATCACATCTAATTGATGCAGAATTAGAGCAGCTAGTAAATGAATTGATTGAAGATTTTAAAAGTGGTGAATTAGAGATTGAAATCGAATAAAACCTTGTTTAAAATATATAAATTAATTTAATCTAGATGGTCCCTTTTCTAAGAAATATTATCAATTTTAAAGGAAAGGGGCCTATTAAAAGATTTGATTTATTACAGGGGGTTCATTAATGAATAAAATACTTTCTTTAGAAATGGTTAATATTACAAAAAGATTTCCTGGGGTAATAGCTAACCAAGATGTAAATATTAAAGTAAATGCTGGTGAAGTAATGGCACTTTTAGGTGAAAATGGTGCAGGTAAAACAACTTTGATGAATATATTATATGGTTTATATAATCCGAATGAGGGAGATATATTAATAAATGGAAAAAAAGTTAAAATAAGATCACCGCAAAATGCTTTAGATTTAGGTATTGGGATGGTGCATCAACATTTTATGTTGGTTCCTTCACTAACAGTTACTGAAAATGTTGCATTAGGTATAAATTTCAAAAATAAATTTAAAATGGATCTAAAAGTTGTAGCTGATAAAATTAAAAAACTAGGTGAAAAAAATAATTTAAATGTAGATCCAAATGCATATATTTCACAATTGAGTGTAGGAGAACAGCAACGTGTTGAAATAATAAAAGCATTATATCATGGTGCTAATTTTTTGGTTTTAGATGAGCCAACAGCAGCGTTGACTCCGCAGGAAACTGATCAACTAATAAAATGGATAAGAGAAATTATTAAAGATGACATGGGAGTTATTTTTATTAGTCACAAACTGAAAGAGGTTACTGAAGTAAGTGATAAGGTTGAAGTGTTAAGAGATGGGAAGAATGTATTTTCTGTGCAAACCAATAAAACTAATGTTGATGAGCTTGCAAGAGAAATGGCAGGTAGAGATATCGAATTACCAACAGTTGACAAGAAAAATGAATTTGGCGATGTTGTTTTAAAAGTTGAGGATGTGTGGGCTAAAAGTGATAAGGGAACAGATGCTCTAAAGGGAATCTCTTTAGCTTTAAAAAAGGGTGAAATTTTAGGTATAGCTGGAGTTTCTGGTAATGGCCAAAAAGAGTTGGCAGAGGTAATTACAGGTTTTAGAAAAGTTAATAAAGGAAAAATAAATTTTAAAGATGAAAATATAGTTAATAAATCTATTCAGTATATTATAGACCAAGGGTTAGGATTTATCCCAGAAGATAGATTGCATATGGGGACAGTGCCTGGGTTTAAAGTTAAGGAGAACTTAATTTTAAAAGATTATCTAAAATATCCTTTCTGCAAAAATTTTATATTAAAACCTAAATATATAGAATCATATTGTAAAACAACTGTTGATGAATATGATATTAAATGTCCAAATATTAATACACCAACTCATGCTTTATCAGGTGGTAATATTCAAAAATTAATATTGTCAAGAGAATTAAAAAGAAATCCTGTTGCCTTAGTTGCTTCATATCCTATTCGAGGAGTTGATATTGGGGCGATAGAATATATTCATGAAAAATTACTGGAAGCTAGGAATAATGATGTTGGTATATTGTTAATAACAGAAGAATTAGAAGAACTATTGAACTTGAGTGATAGAATTGCGGTAATATATGAAGGGAAAATTTTAGATATTCTAGAGGCTGACAAAGCAACAAAATCTAAATTAGGACTGTTGATGGCAGGAGTAAAGGAGGGGTAGTTTTGAATAAAGTAATTAATAAAGTTCTCTTTAATGTTACTATTTTACTATTTGCTTTTTTAGTTGCTTTAATACTTGGGAGTGTTATTTTATTAATAGCAGGTGTAAATCCATTATTTGCTTATAAGGCGATGATTATTAACCCAATATTTAGTGTTTATGGTCTATCAGAAGCAGTAGTTAGAGCAATACCCTTAATGTTAGTAGGGATAGGAATATCAATTGCTTTTAGATCTAAAATGATTAATATTGGAGCAGAAGGACAACTCCAATTAGGAGCAGTTGCTGGTGGAGCTATGGCTTTAGCATTTGCAGGAGCACCAAAAATTATTTTGATTCCATTAACCTTACTTGCAGGTTTTATGGCAGGAGGACTTTGGGGAGGAATAGCAGGCTGGTTAAAAGCTAAGTTATCTGTAAATGAAGTTTTGAGTACTGTAATGCTTAATTATATTGCATTTCAAATATATTTGTATTTAATAAGAGGTCCATTGATTGACCCGGCTGAATTAGCCTATGGAACAGGCGTGCCTCAGACTCAGAGAATGCCTGATAGTGCCTTATTTGATAGGTTAATATTAGGTCAGAGGATACATTCCGGAATATTTGTTGCTATTCTTATAGCAATCTTAGTATATTATTTATTATGGAAAACTTCTTTTGGATTTCGTTTAAGAGCTGTAGGAGAAGAGCCAAAAGCAGCTAAATATGCTGGTATTAAAGTAAATAAATATCTTGTGTTGGCTATGATTTTATCAGGGGGATTGGCTGGAATAGCAGGATCAGTTGAAGTTATAGGAGTACATCATAGAGTATTAGAAGGGTTATCTGCCAATTATGGTTTTACCGGAATTGTTGTTGCTTTATTTGGTAGTCTACATCCAATCGGAGTTATACCTGCTTCTTTCTTTTTTGGATTATTATTAATTGGAGCTGAAATGATGCAACGAGCTGTTGATATTCCTTCTGCAATAGTTATAAGTATTCAGGGTTTAGTAATCCTATCTGTTGTTTCCAGTAATATTATATTAAGAAATCCTGCATATAGAAAAAAATTCGAAAAACTAATTTTTAATAAAAAATTACTATTTTGGAGGTAAAAAAATGACTATGGCATCATATTTTCAGATTATCACAAACATGCTAGCAGTTGCTGTTGCCTTATCTGCTCCATATATTTTTGCTGCTATTGGTGAAATGTTTTCTCAAAAATCTGGGGTCTTAAATCTAGGTGTGGAAGGAATAATGATGTTAGGAGCATTTACAGCATTCTATTTTTCCTGGGCTTATGATAATATATTATTGGGAATAGTAATGGCTATGGTAGTTGGAATTTTAATGGGTTTACTGATGGCTATTGTAAGTATTACCTTAAAAGCTGATCAAGGTATTAGTGGTATTGGAGTTTATATGTTAGGCTGGGGGATAGCAAGTACATTATTTAGATTGTTTATAGGAGGAGTACAAAGTATATCTGGATTACAAGATCTGCAGATACCAATACTGGGTCAGATACCATATTTGGGTAAAATATTATTCCAACATAATATTATGGTCTATTTGGCATTGTTGTTAGTTCCTGCTTCATGGTATATTTTATATAAAACTCCTTGGGGGCTTAAAGTAAGAGCCGTAGGAACGACTCCGCGGGCTGCAGATACCATGGGAATTAATGTTATTAAAACAAGATATCAATGTGTTATTATTGGTAGTATGTTAGCAGGATTAGGAGGAGCTTTTCTATCAGTAGCTCAAGCAAATATGTTTGCTAATGATTTAATTGCTGGTAGAGGTTTTATTGCGATAGCCTTAGTTTACTTTGGTCGTTGGGAACCTTTAGGTGTATTAAAAGGTGCTCTATTATTTAGTTTAGCAAACGCCTTTCAACGTTGGTTTCAAATATCAGGTATTAGTTTTCCATATGAAATTACAGTTGTATTTCCATATGTATTAATTATTGTTGTATTAGCTTTTTCATACAAAAAGTTTTCAGAACCTACTGCTTTAACTGTTCCTTATGACAGGGAGTTTAAAGGTTAAAATCTTTATATTTATTAAAATCGAAAGGAAGTAATATATGACTTGGAAAAACAACGAATCCTATATTAGAAGGTGTATTGAACTATCTATTAATGCTCAAGAAAAAGGTAATATGCCTTTTGGAGCTTTACTAGTGAATGAAGATGGTGAAATTATATTGGAACAAGAAAATATAGAAGTAACTGACTCAATTTGTACGGGTCATGCTGAAACACAATTAATGGTCAAAGGATCAAAAAAATATGATAAAGATTTTCTCTGGAATTGTACATTATATACTATTGCAGAACCCTGTGTGATGTGTTCTGGTGCAATATATTGGGGAAATGTTGGTAGAGTAGTTTATGGAATTAGTGAAAGGAGATTATTGTCTTTAACTGGTTCTAATGAGCTAAATCCAACATTTGATTTACCTTGTAGAGAAGTCTTTGCTAAGGGACAAAAGGATATAGAAGTAATTGGTCCTATATCTGAAGTTGAAAAGGAAATTTTAGTTGTGCATAAAAATTTTTGGACTAATAATTAATATATTTAAATATATTAATCATAAAACCTGCCGATAGGTGGGTTTTCATGTGCGAAAAAGCAGATTATTTTTGTGTGAGTTTCGTTAAATTACAAAGGAGGAATTATGTTTAAATGCCATGTTGATAAGGATATTTATTTAAAATTGTTGAGTAAAAGTGAAGTTGAAGAATTATTTGTTTTAATAGATAAGAATCGTGATTATTTGCAACTCTGGCTTCCCTGGGTAGTTAATATTAATAAACCTGATGATCTTAACTCTTTCATTAAAAATGCTAGAGAAAAATATGCTTCCTATAATGGTTTTGAGTCAGGCATCTGGTTCAAAGAACAGTTAGTTGGGATAGTCGGTTTAAAAGATATCGACTGGGCTGATCAAAAGGCGGAAATTGGCTACTGGCTTGCTAGTGATTGGCAAGGTAAGGGGATAATTACTCGGTCATGCAGAGCTTTACTTGAGACAGCTTTTATTAAATTAAAGTTAAATAAAGTTGAAATTCATTGTGCGGAAGGTAATTTAAAGAGCAAAGCAGTTGCAGAAAGATTAGGTTTTAAAAAAGAAGGTTTGCTTAGACAGGCAGAGAAGATTAATGGTGAGTTTGTAAATCATCAAATATATGGAATGTTGTGCAGTGAATTTAAGGAGATGAATTAAGTATGGATGAACTGAAAGAATTAAATAATAAATATTTTAAAGTAGTTAAATTAGCTGATGGAGTTTTTGCCTTAATAGGTACAAAAGATGCAGGTAGTAATGGAGGAATTATCGACTTAGGAGACTATACAGTAATTTTCGATAGTTTTTTAAATATTGAAGCTGCCAGTAAATTAAGAGAAGTAGCTGTTAAACTAACAGATAAGCAGCCGACTTATCTAATCAATAGTCACGGACATTTTGATCATATTGTTGGGAATATTGTTTTTGCAGATTGTCATATCATTAGTTCTGAACCTGTCAGAAAGAAAATTGCTGAACAAAAAATAGAGTTAGAAGAAGGGCGCGAGGAATATCAGGCCCGATTAGCTGAATTGATAGAATTAAAGGAAGCTGAGAATGATTCGTTACAAAAGGCTACCTTGGAAAATGAATTTGTTTTTATAAGTAATCTTATTAAAGAGGATGTTAAAATTATTCCCCCCAAAATAACATTTTCTAATAAGTTAATTTTGACTGGGTCTGCAAGATCTTTAGAATTAATTACATATGAAAATGGTCATTATCCAGGAAATCTAGTTGGTTATTTGGCTGAAGAAAAAATTTGTTTTATGGGCGATCTTTTATTTGCTCAGACACATCCCTGGTTAGGAGATGGTGATTTGGTTAGATTTAAGCAAATTATGAAACAGATGCTCAGAGAAGATGTTAACATTTTTATTCCTGGACATGGTCAAGTTGCGAGTAAGAAAGCATTAAAATTACAACTTAAATATATAGAAGAGATAGAAAGACTATTGAAGCTAAAAAAGGATGGCCAAGAGATAGATATAAAAGATCTTTCTGCAGAATTTTCAAATTGGGAGAGTAAGTATATTTTCAATTTTAATATAGATGTATTGGCCGGGAAAAAGCTTTCATAAATTTACTTCTCATTGATTTTTTTGAAATAATATTTTTAAATGATATAATAATTTATATAAGATGGGGGTAAATTTAATGCTAGGTAACATTAACTTAAGCGGAAAAGACAAACTATTTACAAACACATTATTAGCTGGTTTTTTATTTAAATATAATTATCTCCTTCTTATAATTTTCTACATACCATCATATACAAGTCTTATAATAAAAAATGTTCTGATAATCATTACTTTTAATTATTTTTTAGAACCTATGGTAAAAAGGAAAAAAGGGAGAAGGAAACTTTTATTTCTCTCTTTTGTTTTTACAGTGTTTTTTATCTCGAATTACTGGTATAATAGTTATTTTGGTAATTACGTGACTATTAATGATTTAATAATGGGTGAAGGTGTCGGCCAATTTTCGATGTTAGATGTGTTGATTAAACATATCGTTAGATATTATGATGCAATATTTATATTTGATCTGGTTATTCTATCATCTTTGCTGATTGGTGTTAGCTCTCAAACAATAGATTATAGATTTAAGTTTATTGGCAAGCATAATTTTTTAAAAATAACATTTATTATTATCATGCTTTTTTCACAAATTTTTGTTACAAATAAAATTTCTGATAATCCTAAACCGGTTAAACTATATCAAAAAGGAGCTGCAGAGTTCGTTAATGTATATGGAATTATACCACTCTATTTTTATGAATTTTTAAAGGTATCTGAAGAGGGAGTATTTGCAGTAAAAGAGGAACAAATACAAGAAAAACTTATAAAAGTGCCTGAATTAACCAGAGAAGATGAACTTGACAGTGAACAGGTCATATCTGATCAGACAAATGTAATAGTAATTCAAGTTGAATCTCTGGATGCAAAGATAATAGATTACCAGTATCAAGGTAGTGAAGTTACTCCTTTCTTAAATCAACTTAAAGAGAAAAGTCTTTATTTTGAGAATTTCTATGCACAAAAAGTAAATGGTAGTTTTGATGCTGACCTTTCTTTTTTAACTTCGGTTTATCCGGTTAACAGCAATTATGCATTTCAGGAAAATAATATGCTTAAATTTGATTCGTTGGCTCGATACTTTAAAAAATACGGCTATCAAACTCTGGCCTTTCATGGTAATAACAAAGAGTTTTTTTATAGGTCAAAGGCTTTTCCTGACTTGGGTTTTGATGAGTTTATTAGCCTAGAAGATTTTTCTGAAAAAAATATGGTAATCAAGGATTTGCCTAATCCATTAGGTATTAATGATTACGATTTTTTTAATCAGTCTTTAGACTATCTCAAAAGAGTAGATGAACCATTTTTTTCTTATTTTATTACTTTGACTAGTCATACTCCTTTCGATTATTATCCCCCTTCAGAAAAACAAGGAAAATTTTCTGATATCAACAGTTTGTTAGTCCATAATTACTTTCAGTCAATTGCTTTTTTAGATAAATCTTTGGAGATGTTTTTTGCAGGTTTGAAAAAACAAAAATTACTTGATAACACATTAGTAGTGATTTATGCTGATCATGAATCTGGTATAAACCGACTTGAATATTCTTCAAATAGAGAATTTAAGCTATTTCATAATGTGAAAATACCACAAAATATTCCACTTATTTTATATCATCCAGCTCTTGAAGCAGATATTGTTAATAAGCCAGGAACTATTGCCGATCTTGCTCCGACAATTTTGGATTTATTTGGTGCAGAAAAGTTACCCAATAAATTTGTTGGAAATTCTCTTTTAACTGATGAGGAAAATCCATTAATATTTATGCATGAGAATCCCCAGGTATTATATCAAGGTCAATTGTTTGTTCGGCAAGATAATCAATTTAAAAAGATTGGTTATTTGGAGAAACGTGGAAATAAAGAAGTTGATTTAAGTAATGTTGAGAAAAAGGAAATTGGAGAGATAATCTATTATATGAGGAATGTTCTTTTTAAAAAATAATTTTTGTTGAGATGATAGGTTAAAATCTCCGCTCGCAAACGTCGTGGGCTTGACCCGAGGAGTGTCAATTAAGATGAATTTATATTTGTTCAGTGGTCTTTTTTTGCTAGTATTATTATTTCTATTTTCCTATGCTATTTATTATTTTATTAATCCTTCTAATGCAGGTGAAAAAATATTGCATAAGTATAATATTCCATATCCAGCAGTGATTGCTCATCGAGGAGCTTCACTTAAGGCACCGGAATCTACTATTCCGGCATTCAAAATAGCTAGCAGGAATGGGGTTGATTATGTTGAAGTTGACCTACAACGTAGCAAAGATGGTAAATTGGTTATATTCCATGACCTTAAGTTAGAAAGGCTCTCTGATGTTAAGCAAGTTTTTCCTGAAAGAGAAAACTACAAATTGAATAATTTCACTTATCAAGAGCTTAAAAAGCTAGATTTTGGTAGTTGGTATAATAAGAAATATCCTAAACAGGCAAAAGAGAGCTATCAAGGTCTTCAAATAATCAGTTTAAGTGAGCTCTTGGGTATTTTAAAGCAAGGAAAAAATAAGACAGGATTATGTCTAGAATTTAAATACCCTCATCTTTACCCTGGGCTAGAGAAAGAAGCAATCGAACTTTTAGAAAGAAAAGGATGGTTAAATAATCAGCAAGAAAATAAGAAATCACTTCTTTTCATGTCATTTAATATTAATAGTTTAGATTGTTTAAAAAATATAGCCCCAGAAGTTCCTCGCCTCTTATTGGTTAATGATAATATGATTGGTAAAAGGAAGTGGAGCAAATGGCTTGATTTAGCTGAAGGACGGGTCAATGGTATTGGTGCAAAAGGTTTTGTAAGTTGGCCTTGGCATATTACTGCAGCACATAAAAGAAATTTATTTGTTTACTCTTATGTAATTAACAAAGCCTGGCAGCTTAAATTTCTATCTCATTTTAAAGCAGATGGATATATTACTGACCATCCCGAAATGATAATTAACTATCTGAATAAGTTAAAGGAGATGATAGTTAATTAGTTTTAGATGCTAATTCTTCGGTTGGCGTCCTAGTATTATAAAGGCAGTAGTCATAAAGATGGAAACTATAGAAAAAGTTAAGGTGAAACCTAGAAAATCTATAAATATTCCACCAAGAAAAGGTAATAAAACAACCAAAATGTTAAATGAACCTCTCACTCCTAAGTAATCAGTACGTTTATTTTCAGGCGAAATATCTAAAAGATAGGGTTCAAAGCCAACTTTGCGACCACTGATTAAAAATCCAATTATAAAGAAAATTATTACATAATAATCTGGACCAAGTGGTGAGATTAAAAGAGCCAGTATTGGCAATAAACCACCAGCAAGAATACATATCCTTACCACTATTTTAGAGCCTAGTTTGTTGGAAATTAAACCCCAGATTATATTTGATAAAATAGTTCCATAAATTTGATATAATAAATATTTACCTACATAGCTATTATCAATATTGAAATTTTGTTGAGCATAGACAATATAAAAAGGTAAAATCATTCTACTGAAACTGGCTAAATTTTCTACTACAATGAACTGAGAAAATCTTTTATCTTTTTTAAATATTTCTGGTACTTTTTTGAAGTGATCCTTTAAAGTGATCTTGTTATTTTTATTGATGACAGAAGGTGGTTCATTAATAAACCAAAATGCGATGCCTGCAATTATTAGACCTAAAAAACCAATGAATAATATTATCGCATAATTATTAGGAAATGAAAATTTACCTGGTGCAAAGATATGTTTTACTATTATCCCACCTAACAGTGCTGCAATACTTGCTGCAAACTGTTTACTAGCAAAAAGTTTTCCTCTTTTACCTTTTTTAATTAATTTACCAATGATTTCACTATAAGAAATTCCAGCAAAGCCACCGCTTAACGAGAAGATAAAAACCCAAATGAAAAAACTACCTATTACAAGCAAGGGTTGTTCTTTAGCATAGTAATACGTAAAAATTGCCATTCCTAAAAAAGAGAAGGCTCTTATATATAAACCATATAGTAAAAACTTTTTTCTATACTGAAAAGAATTCATGAAGTGACTAAAAATGATATTAAATATTAAGGGGACACCAAGCATAATTGAATAAAGTAAACCAAAAAGAATGGTTGAATCGACCAATTCAGATATTAGTGCTGGAAATACTGTGTTGAAATCAATCATTGACATAGTTAAGGTAAGAAAAAAACTATGCCAAATAAAAATGGCATATGTTTTCGTAGATTTTGAAGACATTTCATCACTCCTATTACTTCATTTTGAACATTTGTTAATAAAAATATCATATCTATATTTTTTATACTGTGATTTATGAACATAATAATACTTTTTTTAGGAATGAGAATGCAAAAAAAGGTCCACCAAAATGGTAGACCTTTCAGTTATGATTGGAAACGCGAGAAAAAAATTTGTGATTAAATTTAAAAAAAAGTTTAATGCCAAGCTCTTTCATATTGAGTTGGAGAATTAATTTCATAGCCCAATTCTTGGGCTGCAGTTCTTGGCCAATAGGGGTTTCTCAATAACTCTCTGCCTAGAAATACTAAATTTGCTCTTTTGTTTTTTAAAATTGCTTCCGCATGTTTGGCAGTAGTAATTAAGCCAACAGCTCCAGTAGCTATATTTGTATTTTTTTTGATTAATTCAGCATAATTTACTTGATAACCTGGATAAGCATCAATTTTTGCCGGGACTACTCCACCTGAGCTACAATCTATTAAATTAACACCTTGTTCGTGCATTAATTTTGCATAATTAATAAAGTCTTTTGGTTGATTACCATCAGAGTGATAGTCATTTGCTGAAATTCTGACTAAGAGTGGCCCTTTCCATACATCTCTGACACTGTCAATTATTTGTTTTAAAAATTGATATCTTTTTTCTGCACTACCACCATATGAATCTTCTCTTTTATTAAGTAAAGGAGTAAGGAATTGATTTACCAAATAACCATGGGCTGCGTGTATTTCAATAACATCAAAGCCAGCTTTTTTAGCTCTGATTGCTCCTTCTTGAAAATCTTTAATAGTTTTTTTTATTAGATCAAGACTCATTTTCTCTGGTACTTTATAATCTTGATTATAGCGAATAGCGGAAGGTGCAATAATTTCTCCAGCAAGTTCTGCTTTTCTTCCAGCATGAGCTAATTGAATTCCTATTTTTGCTCCATGCTGATGTACATGGTTAACAAGTTTGGTTAATCCATTAATTTGTTCATCATTCCAGATACCAAGATCTCGGTTTGTAATTCTTCCCTGGGGGTTAACAGCAGTTGCTTCTAGCATAATTAGTCCCACTTGCCCGACAGCTCTAGTAGAGTAATGAAGCAGGTGCCAATCCTTAACCAGGCCTTGCTCATTACTGGAATACATACACATGGGTGACATGACAATCCTATTTTTTAACGTAAGGTCTTGAATATGATAAGGTGAAAATAATTTTGGAGTTGACATAATAAACCTCCTATTATTTAGTTAGTCAGACTTTCCCGATTTGTTTGCCTAATTATCAAGATGATTAAGTGCTAATTTATGATAGGAAAGAGCATGCTCTTTTAAAGAGATAACTTCTTTTTCATTTAGGTTGCGAATTACTTTACCTGGCATACCAACTACCAAGCTACCAGCAGGAATATCTTTATTTTCAGGAACTAATGCCCCAGCTCCTATTATACAGTTTTCTCCAATTGTACAACCATTTAATAAGACAGCGCCCATGCCGATAATACAATTATTTTTAACCTCACAGCCGTGGATAACGGCATTATGGCCAATTGTTACATAATCTCCAATTTTAAGATCATGTTTATGATCAACATGAAAAGTGGAGTTATCTTGTACATTTGAATATTTACCAATCAGTATCTGATTTTCATCACCTCTAATAACTGCATTATACCAGACACTTGATGATTCCTCGATTTTAACATCACCGATAACACGGCTCCCATCTGCTATAAAAACATTATCAGCCACAGTTGGCTTTTTATTTGCAAATTTATATAACATCTTAAAAACCTCCCTTTTTATTAAACTTTCGCTAAAAAACAATTAAGTCCTCCTTAGGGTGCACAGTAATTATGATCCCTTAATATGATAGACAAAAGGAGGAATAAATGATGTTTCTTTATGAATATATAATTAAACTATTAATGGGAAATAGCGGTTCGTTATTTTTAGGTTTATTAGTTGTTGTATTTGGTTATTATGGATGGTTACTTTGGCATATTAATGAAAGAACAGAAGATATCTCCTTTAGTTTAAAATTATTAACAGATAAAGTTGAAGATTTAGCGGTTACGCAAAAAGAAGATAAGCGCATTTTAATAGATATTATTAAGGAAGAGACAGATGAAGTAAAAGATATGATGGTTGTTCTTAATGGAGCCAGAAAAAAATTAAATAAGCAAAAAGAATTTATTGATAAAAATAAATATGATCAACTTGATTTTAGACGCTATAAATGTGAAGATTTTCTTGGTTAAGCAGACCATTACTTGCAAGAGGATAACTTATCAATTATAATAAGAATGTATCTAATATTAAAGGAGCTAATAATGGAAAATTCAAATAGAAGATTAGCAATACTTGGTGGTACATTTGATCCGGTTCATTTTGGTCATCTTTTAATTGCTGAACAGGCAAGAAATCATTTTTTATTGGATAAAATTTTATTCATGCCTGCAGCAATTCCGCCACACAAGATGGAAAAAAGTATAACAGAAAGTGACAAAAGACTAGCTATGCTTGAAGTGGCTATATCTAATAATCAATACTTCGAAATTTCAGATTGGGAGTTAAAGAGATCACGGGCATCTTATACTAGTGAGACAATTACAGATTATTTACCACAATTGCATGCTGAAAAAGTGTTTTTAATAATTGGAGCAGATTCACTTTCTGATATATTCACTTGGCATCAACCGGAATTGTTACTTGGACAGGCTGAATGGATTGTCAGCAATCGTCCTGGCTATAATCTTGATAGCTTATTAAATGAGGCTAGATTTTCTAATTATCAAGATCATCTTTACCCACTAAAGGCACCATTTGTAGAAATATCATCATCTATTATCAGAAAACAAGTTAAGGCAGGACTTTCTATCAGGTACTTAACTCCAGAACCGGTGATTGATTTAATACATAACTGGGAATTATATAAATAGAGGTTATCTTATGTATAAAGAAGCATTTATAGATCAAATTATTAGACATTTAGAGGAAAATTTAAGTGAATATAGATATAAGCATACTTTAGAAGTTGCTAATACAGCTGAAAAATTGGCTCTGGCAAATAATATTGACCAAAATAAGGCTAGATTAGCTGCTTTGTTGCATGATATAAGCAAAGAAATGCCTCTGATAAAACAAATTGCATATGTGAAACTGGCAGGCATTGAACTTGATGATTGTCAAAAGAAAATACCTGCTATTATTCATGCCCCAGCAGCAGTTGGTTTTATTCAGGAAAAATGGGAGATTAATGATCCCGATATTTTAGAAGCAGTTAGATATCATACTACTGGTCATCCAGAAATGGGAGATTTGGCAAAGATTATTTTTGCAGCAGATTTTATTGAACCAGGGCGTAAATTTTCCCGGCTTGAAAAGGTGAGGGAAATCTTGCCATCAGATCTAACTAAAGGATTAATTATGATTTGTAATGAAATGGTATATTATCACCTGCAAGCAAACAAATTAATTCATCCAACAACAATTGAACTTAGAAATAAATTATTGATATGTCAGGAGGAAATTGCTGGATGTTGAAGCGTTTTAAAAATCCAAAACTAACTTTTTTAATAATATTTTTTCTGGGTGCTGGTATTATTTTAGCATTCTTTTTCAACGATAGTTTTAGTAAACTTAGAAATAATCCTTTTGCAAGTTCCAAAGTAAATATATTAATTGCCGGTTATGATTCGACTGTAAATGGGCCGCCGAGAGCTGATACTATTATTTTGTCCAGTATTGATATCAAAACAAATGAGGTCGGTTTATTGTTCATACCTCGTGATACAAGATTGCATATTCCGGGGGAAGGAATTAATAGAATAAATGCATCACATGCTTTTGGAGGAATAGAACTAACTGTTGAAACATTAGAAAACTTTCTCGATGTGCCAATTGATTATTATGTAGAAACAGATTTTAGTGGGTTTGAAAGAGTAATTAATCTGCTTGGTGGCGTTAAAATTAATATAAAAGAAAGATTACATTATATTGATAAGGCTGGTGGCTTATATATTGATTTGCCTGCAGGAGAAAGAGTGCTTAATGGTAAAGAAGCATTACATTATGTACGCTACCGAGGAGTAACAGGTGATATTGGACGGGTTGAAAGACAACAGAAGTTTATTCAGGCTGTTATCAGGAAAGTAACCACCCCCAGTATAATTCCCAAATTACCGGCATTATACAAAGAGTTTAGAGAATCTGTAAATACAAATGTGCCTGTACAAGATATAACCCCATTTTTATCTTTAGCTAAAAATGTGGATTTTAGTAAGATTAAGTCTGTGATGCTACCAGGAGAACCTAAGTATATAAATGGAGCAAGTTATTGGGTACCTGTCCCGAAAAAAATTAATATTATTGTAGAAACTTTAATTAGAAGTAAAGAATATATAAAAAATAATGAATATCAGATAGATATATATAATGGTAATGGTGCTAGTGGAGTTGCTACTCATCTAGCTGAAGATCTTGAAAAATACGGATTTGTAATTAATAAAGTTGCGAATGCTGCTTATTTTAATTATCAGCAAACTATTATCACTTATTATAATAAAGAAGATGCAAAAGTCGCAAATAGTATACAGGAGTTAATTGGTGGGAAAGTTGAATATAAGGAAGCAGATAAAACTGATCTAGAGATAATTATTGGTCAGGATTATATAGATAAAGAAAATAAGGAGGAGTAATTTTTATGACAGATAAGACAGATGAGAAAATAAAAGAACTAGCTCTCTTGGCAGCTAATGCAGCTGATGATAAAAAAGCAGAAGATATCGAGGTTTTAAGTGTTAAAGGCTTAACAGTGATTGCTGATTACTTTGTAATCTGTACAGGTAATTCTGAAAATCAGGTAAAAGCTATTTCTAGAGGGATTGACGAAGAGTTAAGTGAACAAGGTTATGAGCCTAAAAAAGTTGCAGGTTTGGATAATAGTCGTTGGATTTTAATGGACTATGCGGACGTAATTGTCCATATCTTCCACCGACAGGAAAGAGAATATTATGAGTTAGAACGTCTCTGGGCAGATGCAGAAAAAATACTTGCTGAAGAATAACCATTTGCAAAATCTTGACAATTAAAATATTAACATTTATAATGACAAATGATAATATATATAAAGGCTATGAAGAAAATTAGTAAGTTTAAGTTTCTTTTTAAGAGAGTCGGTGTTTGCTGTGAACCGATAAAGAACGAACTGAACTCATTTCTGAGCCTAGTCAATGAAATGAATTAGTTGACTACGTATAAAAGGCGTTAACTTTCCAATGAGTGGGTAATTTTTTACCAATCAGGGTGGTACCACGGGTATTTAAACTCGTCCCTTTTTTTCTAGGGACGGGTTTTTTTAGTTCTGTTATATTTTACATAATTAAAAGGAGATGATATATTTTGCAGGAATATTTTAATTTTGATGAAGTGGAGAAAAAATGGACCACTCGCTGGCATGAGGAAAATTTATATAAAACTGGTGATGATCCAAATAAAGAGAATTATTATGTATTGGAGATGTTTCCCTATCCATCCGGTAATCTGCATATGGGTCATGTGCGAGTATATTCTATTGGAGATGTGATAGCACGTTATAAACGTATGCAAGGCTATAATGTCCTTCATCCAATGGGCTGGGATGCGTTTGGTCTGCCAGCTGAAAATGCTGCTATCAAACACGGAAATATTCATCCTCAGGAATGGACCTGGAAGAATATTGATAATATGAGAAGACAGTTGAAGGCGATGGGCTTAAGTTATGATTGGGACAGAGAAGTTACTACAGCAAAAGAAGATTATTATCGCTGGACGCAATGGTTTTTTGTACAGATGTATAATAATGGTATGGCATATAAAAAAGAGTCTACAGTTAATTGGTGCCCAAGTTGTGATACAGTACTAGCAAATGAACAGGTTGTTAATAATGCCTGTGAACGTTGCGATACTGAAGTGGAGTCAAGAGATTTGGAACAATGGTTTTTTAAGATAACTGATTATGCAGAACAACTTTTGGAAGATCACAAGTTATTAGATAACTGGCCCGAAAAAGTTAAAATAATGCAGAAAAACTGGATTGGCCGCAGTGAGGGTATGCGAATTAAATTTTCAGTCAAGGGTGTTGATGAAGAACTAGAGGTATTTACAACAAGACCTGATACTCTTTATGGAGCAACTTACATGGTGCTTGCCCCTGAACATCCACTAGTCAAAGATTTGACTAAAGGAACAGAAATGGAGTCAAAAGTTGAAGAATTTGTTGCCCGTGTAAAAAGACAAAAAGAAATGGAAAGAACCTCTGCAGAATCGGATAAGATGGGATTATTTACTGGTGGTTATGCAATTAATCCTGTTAATGGAGAAGAAATTCCGATTATGATTGCTAATTATGTTTTGATGAGTTATGGAACAGGTGCTATTATGGCTGTACCAGCTCATGATGAACGAGATTTTTCTTTTGCCAGAAAATATGATCTGCCAATTAAGGTTGTTATTCAGCCAGAAGCTAGAGAAGAGATTTTAACAGCAGCAGATATGGATGAAGCATATACAGGTAATGGTTATTTGATTAACTCAGAAGAATATAACGGACTTTCCGTCACTGATGCATTTGCTAAGATGGGGAAAGATTTTGAAGCTAAAGGTATTGGTAATCTGGAAGTAAATTACCGTCTGCGCGATTGGTTAATTTCTCGCCAGCGTTATTGGGGTACACCTATTCCTATTGTTTATTGCGATGATTGTGGTGTGCAACCAATCCCTGAAGCAGATTTACCAGTAAAATTGCCACATGATGTTGAATTTAGTCCCACTGGTGAATCACCTTTAACAACCGTTGAGGAGTTTGTAAATACAACTTGTCCTGCCTGTGGGGGAGCTGCAAAACGCGAGACTGATACAATGGATACATTTGTTGATTCATCCTGGTATTTTTTGAGATATCTGGATCCTCATAATGAGGCAGAGCCATTTGCTAAAGAAGAGTCAAAAAATTGGTTTCCAGTTGATCAATATATTGGTGGAATAGAACATGCTATTTTACACTTGCTATATTCTAGATTTTTTACCAAAGTAGTGCATGATATGGAACTTACTGATGCAGTTGAACCATTTACTAACTGGTTAGCCCAAGGTATGGTGCTCAAAGATGGTGCTAAAATGTCAAAATCTAAAGGAAATGTTGTTGATCCGGAAGAGATTTTAGCTGAATATGGGGCAGATACTGCTCGACTCTTTATATTATTTGCTTCACCACCGGAAAAAGATCTGGAATGGAGCGAAAAAGGGGTTGAAGGAGCAGACCGTTTTCTAAATAGAGTCTGGCGCCTTGTGAGCGATAATCTTGCAGGATTAAAAAAAGTTGATGCTGATTATCAGATTGATAATTTTAGTAAAGAGGAGAAAAGTTTACACCGTGCTTTACATGTAGCAATCAAAAAAGTATCAGAAGATGTTGGCGAAAGACTTAATTTTAACACGGCAATTAGTGCAATTATGGAGTTGACTAATGAAGTGTATAGTTATCTTAATGATAGAAAGAGTAAAGATACTAATTATCAATTATTAAAAGATGTAATGGAAAAAACTGTTTTAATGTTGGCGCCATTTGCACCTTATATGACAGAAGAACTATGGGAGGAGCTTGGTCAAGAGGGAAGTGTGCACAGAGCAAGCTGGCCTGAATATAATAAAAAAGCCTTGCAGAAAGATGAGATTACAATAGTTGTTCAGATTAATGGTAAAGTAAGAGATAAATTAAATGTACCTGCCAAGATAAGTAAAACAGATATGGAAGAAAAAGCTATGGACAGAGAGAGAGTCCAGGAATATCTTGCTGGTAAAGAAGTAATAAAAACAATAATTGTCCCTGGTAAACTGGTCAATATTGTTATAAGATAATATTAAGATTATAACAGAGGGTTCTCTAAAATTAGAGAACCCTCCCTCTATAATGAAAATAAGTTAATAAGATTATAAGAATAAGGAGGAATTTTGATGTTGAATTTAAGAGATATATTTAAGAAGAAGCATTTTCGATGCTTTGAAGCAGACTATGGTCATTTACAGATTGCTTCTAGAAGTTATAAAGGTGTTAAAGCAATTCCAGTCTCTAAAGTTATTGGGACAGTTAGTCGCTGTCAGGATGATAAATACTGGAATAAAGTAAAAAGAACATCAACAAAATTTCAGCAAATTAAAGATGCTCTTCAGGATGCAACAGTCCATATGCCGGCGATTTCTGTCTATAAAGTGAAAGATGAATACTACTTAATTGATGGCCATCATCGCGTCCTGGCTAGTCGTGAAGTTGATCGGGCATTTATTGATGCTGAGGTAATAGAGTATTATTTTTCAGATCGAGTTAAGCAAGATTTTCAGCATAGATGTGGAAGTGGAAAATGCCCAGGTGAAGATTCAGATGATAATAATGGTCTGGGTTCAGTAATAAAAACTATTACTGAAAAAGCTGATTACTGGTATAATAAACAATTTACGCCTTTTTTATTAAATCAAAATGAAATAGATGGTCGTTTTGAAGTCGACTATAATTATATTACGGGATTAAATATAGATAGTAATGAGGGAAAAAATAATGAAGATACTAATGGTGGCGGATAAAATTCATAAAACTTTATATGATTATTTTGATAAAGAAAGATGGAATGACATTGATTTAATTTTATCAGCAGGTGACTTGAAGCCTAAATATCTTTCTTTTCTGGTGACAATGGTTAAAGGAGCACCAGTTCTTTATGTGAGAGGTAATCATGATCATGATTATAAGATTAATCCACCTTTAGGGTGTGAAAATATTCATGGTAAAATAATTGATTTTCAGGGCCTGACTATTCTCGGGTTAGAAGGTTCTGTTTGGTATAATGGCAAAGGTGTACAGTATCGAGAATGGGAAATGTGGTGGGAATATACTAAAGTCTGGCCCCAAATATTGTTTAAAAAAAATATCGATATTATTTTAACACATAATCCACCTTTTGGCCTGCATGATGGGACAGGCTTTGCTCATCGAGGTTTTAAGGTTTTTCGTTATTTAATTGATAAATATGAGCCTCAATACTTTATTCACGGCCATCAACATCTTTCATATAGTAAACAAAAAAGAAAAATCACTTATAAAAACACACAAATCATAAATGCATATGAATATCATATACTAGAAGTAAATGAAAATAAAGTTGAGTAAATTACTAGTTTTTTTTAGTTTTGATTGACATTGAGAATCATTTTCATTATAATATGATTAGAAAATGATTTTAGGGAGGCTAAAAATGACACTGGCAGATACAAAATCAGGAAATAAAGTAGTTATAGAAAAAATAGTAGATAAAATGACGCGCTTGCAGGCACTGCGTTTTGGTATTGGTGAAGGTAGTGAGGTTGAGTGTGCTGGAATATTGCGTGGTGGCCCAGTTATCTTGAGGAAAAATTTGCAGGAAGTTGCCATTGGTCGTAAGATGGCGGAAAAAATTAATGTGAGATTGAAGGGAGCAGTTTAAATGGATTGTTGTGCTCCTGAGAGATTAGACGATAATTTTGCTGCAGATCGAAATATTGTGCTGGTTGGTAATCCTAATGTAGGTAAATCTATATTTTTTAATTATCTTACAGGTCTTTATGTAAGTGTATCTAATTACCCAGGTACTACACTTGATATTAGTAGTGGTAAATTTGAAAATGATGCTGTTTTTGATACACCTGGAGTCTATGGGGTAGGTTCACTTAATGATGAAGAACGAGTGGCCCGGGATTTTATTCTCTCTGCTGATATCGTAGTTAATGTAATTGATGCCAGTCATCTAGAAAGAGATCTATTTTTAACGCAACAATTGATTGATCTAGGTAAACCTGTACTGGTTGCATTAAACATGATGGACGAGGTTAAAAGAAATAATATTGAAATTGATATTAATAAACTTGAGGATCAACTTGGAGTACCAGTCATCCCTACTGTTGCCTCTAAAGGTGAAGGATTATCTGAAATTAAAGCTTCACTTGGACTGGCTACTAATGGGAATTCAATATTTAGTAAATACCCTGATCTGAAGGAGAAACTCTTTATAGTTACTGAAAAAACAAGGAACAGGGCTGATGCTTTGTTGCTTTTAGAAGAAGATGAGAACGAAATTGCTGAATATGGAAATATTGCGGTAGGTGCTCGGGAAGAAATCTACATAAAAAGAAGACAACGTGTAGATGAAATTGTCAATGAAACGGTTCATTATAATCAGAGTAAGAGTCTTTTTAAGAATAAATTAAGTAGCTGGATGGTTAAACCAATTACTGGTATCCCCTTACTTGGCCTTCTTTTATATATTATTTATAAATTCATTGGTGTTTTTGTCGCTCAGACAGTTGTTTATTGGACAGAAGAATGGTTTTTTCTAGATAGATATGAGCCTATAATAAGAGCCTTGATTAGTAATTCGGTTGGACTTAATAATTTTTTTGGTGAAATATTGGGTGGAGAATTTGGTATCTTGACGATGGCAGTTACCTATACATTTGGCCTTTTATTACCACTTGTAGCTGGGTTTTACTTATTACTTGCCATTTTAGAAGATTCCGGATATTTGCCGCGGATTGCTGTTTTAGTTGATAGATTTTTGCAGAAATTAGGCTTAAATGGACGGGCTATTATTCCAATGTTACTCGGGTTTGGTTGTGTAACAATGGCAACGATTACGACAAGATTGCTTGGTACAAAAAGAGAAAGGATTATTGCAATCTTTTTGCTTGGTCTGGCAATCCCATGTTCAGCTCAGTTGGGTGTAATTGCAGGTCTAATAGTTCCGCTGGGATATAAATATATATTAATTTATGTACTAACAATTTTTATAGTCTATGTTGCCGCTGGGACTTTTTTAAACAAAGTATTGCCAGGTGAATCAAGTGATCTATTACTTGACTTACCTCCACTGCGTTTACCAGATCCAAGGAATGTTTTGAAAAAAACGTATCAGCAGAGTGTTGCTTTTATCAAAGAAGCAGGACCAATTTTTGTGCTGGGAGCTATACTTATAACTTTAATGAAGCAGACTGGCTTATTAACTATGATTTCAGAATTTGCTAGACCATTGACAACGGGCTGGTTAGGTTTGCCTGCTGAAGCAGCGACAGCTTTTGTTATGGGGATAATTAGACGTGACTTTGGTGCAGCTGGTTTAAGCACTATGGTTCTGACTGCTGGACAGACAACAATTGCATTAATTACGTTAACCTTATTTGTACCCTGTATAGCAGCAATGATGATTATGGTTAAAGAACGTAATTTAAAAGAATCTATTATGATCTGGTTTGGTAGTTGGGGTGCAGCTTTTTTAACTGGCGGTATTGTTAATATCTTTTTGAATTAGGGAGATGACAATTATGGATTGCAAAGAAGTTAAAGAAAAAGAAATAACATGTCCCGTCTGTAATTTAAAAATCAAAGAATTTAACAGCCTCAAATGCCCAAGATGTAATAGTTATCTGTTGGCCAAATGTTCTGAATGTAATAAATGTAGTATTTTTAAATAAATTATGATTTGATGATTGATTTTACCGTTCACCCCCAGTATAATAATAGGAAGAAAGGGTGAAAGTAATGAAAGAACTTGCGAAAGTGCTTGAAAATAAAGGAGATAAATCTCTTGTTAGAATAGAAAAATCTTCTGCCTGTAGTAAATGTGAAAGTCAATGTGGACTAGCTGATAATAGTCATGAAATTGATGAACTGGAAGTATTAGTTGATGACCCGCTTCATTCCCAACCCGGTAGCACTGTGATGCTTGAGATGGGAGCAAAGCCTGTCTTAACCGCTTCTTTGTTGATTTATTTAGTACCCATTATTGGATTATTTATTGGTTATTTTCTAGGATCAGAGTTTTTGGGAGCTTTGTTAAACAGTGGCGAAATAGCAGGAATTTTAGGTTCTGTCATTGGTTTAATCTTTTCTTTTGCTCTGGTTAAATTGCTGGATGGCTTTTTGGGCCAACACGCCGCATTTAAACCTAGGATAACTAGAATTATTTCGCATTAATATAATATATTCAATATTGAAGGGTGACTAAAATGAAACAAGGTAAGTCAGAAGAACTTATTGAGCAGGATTTACCTGCTAAAAAAATAATATTAAAGCTGGCCTGGCCAGTTATTGCTGAACAATCCCTGGCAACTATTACACAGATTGTTGATATGATGATGGTTGGTAGGCTAGGAGCAGCGGCTGTTACTTCGATTGGATTAACGATGCAGCCGCTCTTTTTTGCGCAGTCACTTGGGGCAGCAATTGGAGTTGGTGCAACGGCGCTAGTATCCAGGTTTGTAGGTAAAGGTGAGCCAGAGCAGAGTGGAGAAGTATTAAAACAATCAATATTTGTAGTATTCTTATTAAGTCTTTTTTCTGCTTTAATTTTTTATTTTAATGCAAGTCCAATTTTAAATATTATGGGCGGAGCATCAGATGTAGTTGAACTAGGTAGTTCATATATGAAAATTTTGATGCCGGGTTATGTTTTTTTAATGATTGGGTTTATTGTGTCTGCTTCACTTAGAGGTGCTGGAGAAACTAAGTTACCGATGAAAGTAAATATTATGGTTAATATAATAAATGTAATAGGCAACTATCTACTCATTTTTGGTCATTTTGGTTTACCAGCAATGGGATTAAATGGAGCTGCTTTAGCTACATCAGTGGCACGTGGTGCAGGAGGATTAGTATTATTGGGAATTGTCTTTACTAGATTAAGTATTATTAGAATACCTAGAAAGGGTTTTTTTCGCATCGATATTTCTCTTATCAAAAGAATTCTTAAGATTGGTATTCCAACTGCGATGGAAGAGACTGTTCGCCGCTTTGCTCAGATTTTATTTGTAAGAGTAATTGCTAGTCTAGGAACAGTTTCATTTGCAGCTCATCAGATTGCCCTTAATGCAGAATCTATTTCCTATATGCCAGGATTCGGAATTGCGGTTGCAGCAACAACTTTGGTTGGTCAGAATTTAGGTGCAAAAAAACCTGATCAGGCGGAAGAAACTACTTTTGAAGCATGGAAAATTGGGATGATGATTATGGGTGTTATGGCCTTAATCTTTCTATTAATACCAGAAATACTTGTTAAGTTATATACAGATGATCCACATATTATAAAAATGGCATCTTTAAATTTAAGGATAATTGCCTTTTCTCAGTTACCGATGGGCACCCATTTTATTTTTGCTGGTGCTTTAAGAGGAGCAGGTGATACTAAAACTGTATTCTATGGAACAACAATATCAACCTGGGTTTTTAGACTGGGGCTTGGTTATCTATTAGTACATCCATTAGGAATGGGTTTAGCAGGTGCCTGGTTGGCGATGGTTGTTGACTGGATAGCAAGAGGAAGTTATGTTTTATATAAATTTAAAAAAGGAAAGTGGAAATTACTTGAAGTCTAAAAATTAATTATAAATTGATTCAGAAATTTGATATTGACAGAATTATTTTTATCTTGTATAATTATATTATAAAATTTTGTGAAAAAAATATCATAAATACTGGTTGAAAGAGATGGGAGAGGGCATTCATTTGCCGCCGAAGGGGTAAATCTAGCAAACAGCCATGGTTGCTGGTAGAAACTCTCAGGCGAAAGGACCATCTCTGGACAGTACTCTGGAAAGTTTAGATTAGTAAACACCGAAGGAGCAATCTTTTTGATAATCTCTCAGGTACAAGGACAGAGTAGTAATGGGTTTATTTTCCCGTTGCTACTCTTTTTAATGTCTTGGTGATTATAATTATTGATTTTGTTCCTTTTGTTAGGAGGAAAATATGGATAAAAAAAGATTTAAAGTTCTTACTAATAACCCATTGGTAAGTGCAAAACTAAGCGATTTTAATATATTATTTTGTGATAACATACACGAAGTTTATCGGTTTACTCGTGACCATATTCACCAAAATTGGAGACTAACGACTCACCCTCTGGCCGGAAGTGTGAAGCCGGTTCAGAATCCTTATCGAACTATTATCATAGAAAAAGATGATGTTATTTCATTTCAGAGTTTACAAATCATTGAAAATTCTCTTAGAAAAGTTGAACAATTTTCTGTTGATCATATAGAGAGGCAGTATTCAACAGATATATTAGATGATTATCAAATGATTGATTTATCTTTAATTGAGAGTGGATTAGCTAGTATATAGCTTGAAATAGCTGGTTAAATTATTACTTGAAGGGAGGTGAAAAAATGTTAGAGCTTAATAAGGATAATTTTGAAGAAGAAATTATTAATCATGAGGGTCTAGCTGTAGTAGATTTTTGGAGTGAAAGCTGTGACCTATGTATGGAACTTATGCCAGATTACCAGAAATTAGCGGAAAAGTATGGTGAGAAAGTTAAATTTGCTAAATTAGATATCAAAGGTAATAGAAGATTAGCGATTGGACAAAAGGTGCTTGGTTTGCCTGCGATAGTTTTTTATGTAAATGGTGTTAAAGCAGAACATTTGAGTGGTGATGAGCTTGAATTAGCTGATATTGAAGCAGAGCTTAAAGCTAGGATTGAGTAAGTTCCTTAAGGAGGTGAAAGAATGAAATTAGAATTGGGTAAAATTAAAATTAATGATCTTCAGTTTGCTGATGAAACTAAAGTAGATTCGGGTGTTTTATATGTTAACAAAGATGAACTTATTTCCATCTTAAAAAAAGATGACCGAATTACATCTATTGAATTGGAGATTGTCCACCCAGGTGATAGTGTTCGGATTATACCTGTAAAAGATGTAATAGAACCTAGGGTTAAGGTAGAAGGACCTGGAGGTGTCTTTCCTGGTTTTATGGCCAGTGAAGAAATGGTTGGTTCTGGGCGCACACATGCCCTGCAAGGAGCTGCAATTGTAACCACAGGAAAGATTGTTGGCTTTCAAGAGGGTATTATAGATATGTCTGGCCCTGGTGCAGAATATACACCCTTTTCCTCTTTGCATAATCTGGTTATGACCTGTGATGTTGATCAAGAGTTGAAACAGCATGAACATGAAGAGGTCTTGAGAATGGCAGGACTCAAAGCTGCTAAATATCTAGGTGAAGCTGGTCGTAATATTGAACCTGATATAGTAGATAGCTATGAACACAAACCATATCATGAAGCTTTAGCAGAATTTCCTGATTTACCAAAGGTTGGTTATGTTTATATGTTGCAGAGTCAAGGTCTTCTCCATGATACATATGTCTATGGTGTAGATGCCAAGCAGATTCTGCCAACACTTATCTCACCAACTGAGGTTATGGATGGTGCAGTTATTAGTGGTAATTGTGTATCAGCTTGTGATAAAAACGCCACCTATGTACACCAGAATCATCCAGTAATTGAGGATCTTTATCGCTATCATGGTAAAGAATACAATTTTATAGGTATGATAGTTACCAATGAGAATGTTACATTAGCTGATAAAGAACGGTCTTCAAATTATACCGCTAAGTTAGCTGAAATGCTTGGACTTGATGCAGTCATAGTATCTGAAGAAGGTTTTGGTAACCCTGATGCAGATTTAATTATGAACTGTACTAAATTAGAGAAAAAAGGCATTCAGACTGTGTTGATTACAGATGAATATGCAGGTCGGGATGGTGCCTCACAATCACTGGCTGATGCTGATCCATTAGGGGATGCAGTTGTTACGGCCGGTAATGCTAATCAGACTATTGTTTTACCAGCTATGGATAAAGTAATAGGTCAGCAAAATGTGGCAGATGTAATTGCTGGTGGATTTGATGGTAGTTTAAACAAGGATGGTAGTATTAAAGTAGAGATTCAAGCAATAACAGGTTCAACTAATGAACTAGGGTTTCACAAATTAACTGCAAGAGGTTATTAGATTTAACTAAAATTATGGAGGTGTAAATTATGTTTAAAGGTAAGAAAGTAGCTATTCTTGGAGATCGTGATGGCATTCCTGGTCCTGCGATTGAAGAATGTTTAAAAACAACAGAAGCAGAGGTAGTATTTACTACAACCGAATGTTTTGTATGAACTAGCGCAGGGGCTATGGATCTGGAAAATCAAAAGCGGATTAAAGAAATCGCTGATGAGTATGGAGCGGAAAATCTAATGGTTATTTTAGGTGGAGCAGAAGCAGAAGCTTCTGGCTTAGCTTGTGAAACAGTGACCAATGGTGATCCGACATTTGCAGGTCCTTTAGCAGGAGTCCAGTTGGGGCTCGCGTGTTATCATGTCTTAGAATCAGAAATAAAAGAAGAGTTTGATCCAGAAGTCTATGATGAGCAGATAAGCATGATGGAGATGGTGCTTGATGTTGATGCCATCGTAGAAGAAGTTAAGACTTATCGGGAAAAATATTCAGAATATAAATAAAATATTTAAGTCCCGATGAAAGGGGGGCAAATATGAAAGATAAATTGAAGGTTGTTCATTATATAAACCAGTTTTTCGGTCAGATTGGTGGAGAAGAAAAGGCAAATATACCGCCTAGTTATAAAGATGAACCAGTAGGTGCAGGTATGGCATTTAATAATGCATTAGGAGATTCAGCTGAAATAGTTAGAACAATTATTTGTGGCGATACCTATTTTAATGAAAATTTGGAGGAAGCCAAGGCTGAAATTAAGAAGTATCTAATAGAAGTTAAGCCAGATCTAGTAATTGCTGGCCCGGCATTCAATGCGGGGAGATATGGTATGGCTTGTGGAGCAGTAGCAGAAGTAGCTAATGGTGAATTAGGGATTCCTGTAATATCTGGTATTTACCCAGAAAACCCTGGCTATGATATGTACCACCAATATGCTTATTTTGTTGAAACTACTAATTCTGCAGCTGGTATGAGGGAAGCTCTGCCTGCTATGGTGAAGTTAATTAAAATGTATATAGAAAAAGATGGGGATTTAGGCAGACCTGAGGAAGCAGGCTATCTTCCGCGGGGTATTCGCAATAATATTTTTGTTGAAGAAAGAGGTTCATTACGAGCAGTAAAAATGTTGGTTGCTAAAATTAATGGTGATGATTTTGTGACTGAATATCCAATGCCTGTCTTTGATAGAGTAGACCCGGTTCCTCCATTAAAAGATTTAGCTAATGCTAAAATTGCTTTAGTTACTTCAGGAGGTATTGTTCCAACTGGTAATCCTGATCATATTGAATCATCAAGTGCTTCCAAATATGGTAAGTACAGTATTTCAGGGGTTAAAGATTTAACTGCCCTTGATTACGAAACTGCCCACGGTGGCTATGACCCAGTTTATGCTAATAATGATCCTGATTGTGTTTTACCAATAGATGTACTTCGTGATATGGAATCAGAGGGTAAGATCGGTAAATTATACGATTATTATT
This sequence comes from Halanaerobiales bacterium, assembly GCA_016278485.1. Taxonomy (GTDB): domain Bacteria; phylum Bacillota; class Halanaerobiia; order Halanaerobiales; family Halanaerobiaceae; genus JADQBT01. Next base: position 15,156 of record JADQBT010000021.1, on the reverse strand, counting down.
ATTCTACTGTTGGTAATGGAACATCTGTTGCTAATGCTAAAAGTTATGCTCAGGAAATCGCAGCAGAACTAGTAAGTGATGGTGTTCAGGCAGTTATTTTAACTTCTACTTGAGGTACTTGTACACGTTGCGGTGCAACGATGGTGAAAGAAATAGAACGTGCAGGCTTACCAGTAGTACATGTGGCTACAGTAGTACCTATCTCTAAAACAGTAGGTGCAAATCGTATCGTTCCTGCTGTTGCTATTCCACATCCACTTGGTAATCCAGCTTTAGATGATAAAGCTCAGAAAAATATCAGAAGAAGGATAGTTGAAATGGCATTAGATGCTTTACAGACAGAGATTGACTGTCAGACTGTTTTTGGAGAAGAATAAATTATTTATTATGCATTGTCCTGCAGGATTGACCTGCAGGACAATCATTATACTAAGGAGGCAAATTTAAATGAGTAAATTATATGACCTACTGATAATTGGAGGTGGGCCTGCTGGAATGGCAGCAGCCGTTTATGGCTCTCGCTCGCGTCTAGACACTCTGGTACTGGAAGCTAAACGCAAAACCGGAGGGCAACCTGCAACCTATCATGATATGGATAACTATCCTGGCGTACCAGAAACTACCGCTGGAGAACTAATGGATAACTTTCGGACACATGCGGAAAAGTTTGGGACAGAATTTGCCCGGGGTGAAGTAGCTGAGATTACAGGTGAGGGATTAGCTAAAGAAGTCATAACAAAAAAAGGTGAGTCTTATCGAGCAAAAGCAATAGTGATTGCCACAGGAGCAGAACCACGCAAACTGGGAATTAAAGGTGAAGAAGAGTTTAAAGGTAAAGGAGTATCATATTGTGCAACCTGTGATGCTGATCTTTTTACTGACTTAGATATTGTAGTGGTTGGTAATGGTAATTCAGCAGTAGAAGAGTCCTTATATTTAACTAAATTTGTAAATAAGTTGACAATGATTGTCATCCACGATGAAGGTGTGATGGATGCAGAAAAGATATTGCAGGAAAAAGCAATGGAAAATGAGAAGATTGAATTTGTCTGGAATTCAGTAGTAGAAGAGATTAAGGGTGAGGGATTAGTAGAAAAAGCAGTTGTGAAAAATATTAAGACAGGAGAACTGACAGATCTAGAATGTCATGGTATTTTCTTTTTTGTAGGAAGAATACCAAGTACAGATTTTCTCAAAGGAAAAGTAGAGTTAAATGAACAAGGCTATGTTAAAGCTGATGAAGATATGGCTACCTCAGAACCTGGTATTTATGCAGCTGGAGATGTCAGAGTAAAGACAGTAAGACAAGTAATTACAGCAGCTGGAGATGGAGCGACAGCCGCAGTAATGGCACAAAAATATTTAGAAGAAGAAGAATACTGGCAAGCAAATGTAGTTGAGGCAGATAAACCAGTTATTGCAGCATTTTGGAGTGTTACAGATCAAAAAAGTCTTGATTTGATCGGTGAGTTAGAAAAAATGGATTTAGTAGAAAAAGGTTATCGTTTGATCAAGATTGATACCTATAAAAATAGGTTGATATCAGGAAAATATGATATTGAAGAAATACCGACAGTTTTAAAGTTAGCTGATGGGCAGGTAAAGGCAAAATTGGTGAAGCCAGAAATAAGTTCATTGTCAGATTTAATTAATAACTAAAAATAATGGAGGTGTAAAGAATGGAAAATGCAGTAGTTAAAGCCACAAGCTATATTCTGGTACATACACCAGATATTTTAAAAGAAGGTGGCTCAACTCAGACAACAACAAGAAAAAAAGATAAAGATGATGCATACTTAAGCAAGATTGATGAACACTTGCGTAGTTTTGCAGAAGTAGTAGGCTATGGACCTAATCAGGCATATATAGGTAACATTAAACCAGATCAACTAAATGAGATAAGTCAACCCTGGTATAATAAAGATAATCTACTAGAAGAAAAAAGAGAAGGTAAAATGGGAGAGATCATGCCAGAAAGAGAGTTCTACTATCTGGTGAAAGCAGTAGATGTCTTTGATTTAGTAAAACTGACAGAAGAATTTGCGCAAGCAGGTAAAGAAGTAATAGCCAAGCATCCGATCTTAAACAAGATGTCTTTAAATATTGCAGGAGAAAAGGTAGTAAAGATAGAAGAATTAATAGACAAGGGGATAGCTATTCCTTTAAAACTAGATAATGAGTTGATTGGGTGTGTAAAACAAGCCCATGATACAGATATTAACTTAAATGCACATGTAATCTATGAAAATCTAATATCTAAAGCATCAGCAGTTTTAGCGTTGAAAAATTTAGAAGAAAAAAATGATATAGATTTAAAAGAAGTAGAATATATTCTTGAATGTTCAGAAGAAGCCTGTGGAGATATTAATCAGCGAGGTGGAGGAAACTTTGCTAAAGCGATTGGTGAAATAGCAGGTTGTGTTAATGCAACAGGCTCAGATGTAAGGAGTTTTTGTGCAGCACCATCCCATGCCTTAGTCAATGCAGCAGCATTAGTTAAAGCAGGTGTCTATAAAAATGTAGTGGTATTAGCAGGTGGATCAGTAGCAAAACTTGGCATGAATGGTAAAGATCATGTCAAAAAAGAGATGCCAATCTTAGAAGATACATTGGGAGGTTTTGCAGTTTTAGTTTCAGAAAATGATGGTGAAAGTCCAGTTATTAGAACAGATATAATAGGCCGCCATCAAGTTGGCACAGGTTCATCACCACAGGCAGTAATTAGTTCATTGGTAACAGATCCATTAGATAAACATGATTTAAAGATTACAGATATAGATAAATATTCAGTAGAGATGCAAAATCCGGAGATAACAAAACCAGCAGGTGCAGGAAATGTACCAGAATCAAACTATAAAATGATTGCAGCTTTAGGTGTAAAACGAGGAGACTTAGAAAGAAAAGAATTAATGAATTTTGTTAAAAATCACGGTATGCCAGGATTTGCTCCTACTCAGGGACATATTCCATCTGGAGTACCATATTTAGGTCATGCCATGGAAGCAATCAAAAAAGGAGAACTAAAAAGAGCAATGATTATTGGTAAAGGCTCACTCTTTTTAGGAAGAATGACTAACCTTTTTGATGGAATATCTTTTGTAGTAGAAAAAAATCCGGGGCTTAAAAAAGCCGAAAAAAGCCTATCTGATCAGGAGATAAAAAACTTACTGGCAGAAGCAATGCAAAAGACAGCCGATAATCTTCTGGCAGAGTTAGAGTAGGTGGACTGAGATGACAAAAGAAATAAATAAAAAAGTGGCAGGAGTATTGAAAGAATTGGCCAAAGATATAAAGACAGGTAACTTTGCTACTAAAAAAAAGATTGGTTTAACATTACTTGCTAGTGAGCATGGTTTAGACGAGTTAAAAGAAGCCGCTAGACTGGCAGAGAGCAGAAATAGTGATCTGGAAGTAGTAGAGATTGGCTGTGAGAACGAAAGTTGTAGCTGTTTAGCAGATGCTCATCAGCTGATGGATGAAAAACTAAAAAGCAATGAAATAGATGCGGCAGTGACCTTACACTATAATTTCCCTCTGGGAGTAGCTACAGTCGGAAGAGTTGTAACACCAGGTAGTGGTAAAGAGATGTTGTTAGCCACAACTACGGGAACTGCCGACACAGATCGAGTTAGAGCAATGGTTAAAAATGCAATCTATGGTTTAGCTACAGCCAAAGCTTTAGGAAATGAGAAACCGCGTTTAGGAATACTTAACTTAGATGGAGCAAGATTAGTTGAAAAAGCATTAAAACAGTTGCAAGCTAATGGCTATCAGATAGATTTTGCTGGCTCAGTCAGAGCAGATGGAGGCGCAGTCATGCGTGGTAATGATCTTTTGACAGGTGAGCCAGATGTAATGGTAACAGATACTCTGACGGGAAATATGTTGATGAAGATATTCTCGGCTTATACAACAGGGGGCCGTTATGAAGCAGTAGGTTATGGCTATGGACCAGGAATTAGTGCAGATTTTGATAGGCTAGTGGGGATTATCTCGCGAGCATCAGGTGCACCAGTAATAGCTAATGCGATTAAATATATGGCAGAATTAAGTAGAGGTAATATATTAGCAAAAGTAAAAGAAGAGAAAAAACAGGCAAAAAAAGCTGGTTTAGAAGAAATATTAGATCAATTACTTGGTTCAACAAAAGGACCAGTAGCAGAAAAAGAGATTAAAGCGCCAGCAAAAAAAATAGTAAATGAAGAGCTGGCTGGGATTGATATTTTAGAGATTGATCAGGCCCAACAGAAACTCTGGCAGAAAGATATCTATGCAGAGACAGGTATGGGATGTACAGGTCCAGTTATCTTAATTGCAAAAGAGGATAAAAAAAGAGCCAGAGAAATATTAGTAAAGGAAGGATTTGTGAGTTAAAAAATGATCTATCTAAATAATGCGGCTACAACTTGGCCAAAACCCGAAATAGTATATCAGAGGATGGATAGTTTCTTTCGCAGCCTGGGTAGAAACCCAGGACGTTCAGGTGCAACAGAAAATAAAAAGGCTGGCCTGGCAGTTTATGAGGTTAGAGAAAGTTTAGCAGATTTTTTTAATATCAAAGATGCTGCTCATCTTGTCTTTAACTCAGGCGCAACTGAATCGTTAAATACTATTTTAAAAGGTCTGCTTAAACCTGGTGATCATGTCTTAACTACTATGTTAGAACATAATTCTGTGCTTAGACCTTTAGAAAAGTTAAAAAAGGAAAGAGATATTGAAATTACTTTTTTAGCTATTAATCAGCAAACAGGTGAGCCGCATTATGATCAGATTAAAAATGAGATTAAAGAAAACACGAGACTGTTAGTAAGCTCACATGCTTCAAATGTGACAGGGACAATAGTTGATATTGAGAAAATGGGTAATATCGCAGAAAAAAACAACCTCTATTTTCTCGTTGATGCAGCTCAGACAGCAGGAGTCTTTCCGATTGATGTGGAAAAGATGAAGATTGATTTTCTGGCTGTAGCAGGTCATAAATCTTTATATGGACCACCAGGAGTTGGTGCTTTATATTTGCGCAATGATAGTGAAGTAGCAAGTTTAAAAGAAGGTGGAACAGGGACTAATTCTTTAAATACCTGTCAGCCAGATCTGATGCCAGATCGGTTTGAGGCTGGTACTGCAAATACAGTTGGTATTATTGGTATGGGAACTGGTCTAAGTTTTATCCTGGATGAAGGATTAGCAAAGATTAGAGAACATGAATTAAAGTTGACTGAAAAGTTATTGACAGGATTAAAAATGCTTCCATCTGTACGGATATATGGTCAAGAAAATATTGGAAATAGAGCACCGGTAGTTAGTTTTAATGTAGCTAATATTAGTTCACATGAACTCGGGTTTTCTTTAGAAGACGATTATCAGATTACAGTTAGAAGTGGCTTGCATTGTGCACCTTATTTACATCAAGCTATGCAAACCAATGAACAGGGGATGGTAAGAGTTAGTTTTGGTTATTTTAATACTGAAAAAGAAGTTGCTTATTTACTAGAAGTGTTAGATAAGTTTATTAGGCAGAAAGGATCAACCAATGCATGAAAATTATTTTAAGAAAATTCCAGCTGTTAATGATCTATTGGCCCAGCAAATTTGTCAGGAACTTTTAGATAATTATGCAAGAGATGAAGTTTTAAAAGCTATTAGAATTGTTACTGATCAATTGCGACAAGATATAAGAGATAATTATATTAAAAATCAGCAAACTGAAAAAATAAATTTTAGTTCGACCCATATACTTGAAAAAGTTAAAAAAGTAATTGAAAAAAAATATGAGAAAGTTTTAAAACCTGTTGTAAATGGCACAGGTGTAATAGTACATACCAATCTTGGTCGTTCTTTGCTCGCTGATTCTGCAGCAGACGCTATCCATACTATTGCTGGTCATTATTCTACGCTTGAGATGGATCCTGTAACAGGGGAACGAGGAGATCGTTATGCTGCCGTAAGAGGTTTGCTTACAGATTTAACAGGTGCAGAGTCGGTACTTGTTGTAAATAATAATGCAGCTGCAATTATGCTAGTACTGAGTGCATTGGCTTCTGCTAGAGAAGTAGTTATGGCAAGAGGTGAGATGGTTGAAATAGGTGGATCATTTCGAGTACCTGATGTAATGCGCCAAAGTGGAGCTCAACTTGTGGAAGTTGGTACTACAAATAAAGTATATGCTAAAGATTATGTTGAAGCTATTACTGAAAATACTGCTCTCTTTATGAAAGTACATACTAGTAATTACCGTATTGTTGGTTTTACAGAACATGTTTCAGCAGCAGCTTTAACTAAAGTGGCTCATCAGCATCATCTTCCTGTAGTAGAGGATCTTGGGAGTGGTATGTTAGTGGATTTAACAAAACATGGTTTAAGCTATGAACCAACAGTCCAAGAAAGTATTGAAGCTGGAATTGATGTAGTGACATTTAGTGGAGATAAACTACTTGGAGGTCCTCAGGCAGGGATTATCATAGGAAAGAAAAAATATATAGATAAGTTAGCAAAACATCCTTTGACGCGAGCGTTTAGAGTTGATAAATATACTCTTGCCGCTCTGGAGGCTACCTTGAAATTATATCTTGACCCAGTTAGGGCAAGAGATAAGATTCCTACTTTAAGAATGTTAAGTGAGAATGATAAAGTTTGCCAAACAAAAGCAGAAGAACTAGCTAAAAATCTATCCTTACTCCCTAATAATGATAATTTAAGTTATCAGGTCGAAAAGACAAAGGCCAGAGTAGGAGGAGGCGCTTATCCACTTGAGAAAATATCTAGTTGGGGCCTATTTATGCAAATTAAGCAGATACCTGCCCATAAATTTGCGGACCAGTTAAGAGCATATCAGACGCCAATCTTTAGTCGCATTACTGAGGATCGAGTCGTAATTGACCTCAAAACAGTCCAACAAGATGAGCTTGCAGTGATTGTGAAAGCGGTTGCAAGTTGTTTGGAGGAATTCAATAATGAGCGGTAATAATATAATTATTGGTACAGCTGGACATATTGATCATGGGAAAACAACTTTAATTAAAGCATTGACAGGTGCAGAAACAGATCGATTACAGGAAGAAAAGCAGCGTGGCATTTCGATAGAACTTGGTTTTGCAGGCTTTACTTTAGCAAATGGTGATCAAGTAGGCATTATCGATGTACCCGGACATGAAAAATTTATTAAAAATATGTTGGCTGGTGCTGGTGGAGTTGATTTTGCAATTCTAGTGGTGGCAGCAGATGAAGGTATGATGCCTCAATCAGATGAACATTTAGCAATTCTTGATTTATTAGGAGTTAAGCATGGTTTAATAGCTCTGACCAAAATTGATCAAGTAGATGAGGAATGGCGAGAGCTTGTTGAATTAGATACAAGAGATAAGGTAGAGGGAACTTTTTTAGAAAATGCTCCAATCATGCCTGTTTCAGCTATTTCTGGAGAAGGAATAAATGAACTGAAAGAAAAAATAGCGGAATTATTGCAGAAAATGCCTGTTCAGCCTAACAAAATGATGCCTTATTTACCAGTTGACCGTGTATTTACATTACAAGGTATGGGAACAATTGTTACTGGTACATTGATTAAAGGAGAAATCCAAAAAGAGCAACAGTTGATGATTTACCCGCAGAAATTGCCAGTGAGAGTAAGGAGTTTACAGGTACATAATGATCAGGTTGAAAAGGTTGAATCTGGGCAAAGAGTTGGTATCAACTTGACTGGTGTGGATAAAGCTCAATTGCAAAGAGGAGATGTTTTAGCAGAACCAGGCCGGTTGATTGCAACAAAATATTTTGATGCATCTTTGCAACTTTTAGTTAATAGCCCTATGATTGTTAAACATGATGACCGAATTAGGTTACATCTTGGTGCGCGAGAAGTGATTGGACGCATCTATTTGCTAGATAAAGAAGAACTAGGACCTGGTGAAAGAGGTTTAGTCCAATTTAGACTTGAAAATGAAGTAGTTGCTAGAACAGGCGAGAAGTTTATTTTAAGAAGATATTCTCCTATGCAAACAATTGGTGGCGGGAAAATATTAGTTGCAGACCCGCCTTATCATAAAATGGGTGAGCAAGAAACGATTAAAGAGTTAGAACAACTTGCAGCAGCAGACCAGCCGAAATTAATTGAACTAATAATAAAAAATTGCAGAAGAAAGTTAGTTGATTTAGATTATTTAAAAAAGAGAACAAGCTTGCATGCTAAATATATAAATGAAATTATAAATCAACTTGAAAATAAAAAAATAATAATAAATTTGGGTAATCAACAGCATCCTGCCTGGTTAGCTCAAGAAACCATTAATATTTTATGGAATAGTGTAAAAGAGTTGTTAGTTAATTTTCAGCAAATGAATCCATTGCGACCTGGAATTAGTAAAGAACAGCTTCGTTCTGAACTTGATTTTGAAATTGATAGTAAAGCATTTAATCAACTATTATTGATCTGGAGTAATGAAGGAAAGATTAAACAGAGGAAAGCTTTAATCAGCCTAGCTGATTTCCAAATTAATCTATCTGAAGATCAAAAAAAGTTAAAAGAAGAAATAATAAATTTATATAATAATAATTATTTTAAACCTCCAGAGACTAATAATCTAAAAGATGAGTTTGAGCAGATTGATACTGTAGAGGAGCTAATTTCCCTACTGGAGAGAGAAGGAGAACTTATTCGTTTAACTGAAACAATTTATTTTTCCAGAACAGCAATCAGTAAAGCTAGTAAGTTGCTAATTGAGTATTTAACTGAAAACGGTGAGATCAGCCTAGCTGAATTTAGGGATTTATTAGATAGTACCCGTAAGTATGTTTTACCATTGCTTGAATATTTTGATCAGCAAAATTTAACTGTAAGACGTGGAGATTTAAGGTTGCTAGGTAAAAAAGGGGAGGCTAGCTAAATGAAAATATATTCCTGGAATGTAAATGGAATTAGAGCAGTTGCCAAAAAAGGATTTTTAGAATGGATGGAAAGTGAACAGCCGGATGTGCTTGGTTTACAGGAAATAAGAATTCAGGATCATCAATTGGAAGATAAATTAAGAAATATTGATGGCTATCATTCATATTTTACGTTTGGTGAGAAAAAAGGATATAGTGGAGTGGCAATCTATACTAAAGAAGAACCTCTGGATGTCTGGTATGGATTAGGAAATAAAAAGTTTGATAGGGAAGGACGAGTTATTGCTGCTGAATATCCCGAATTTATTTTACTAAATATTTATTTCCCTAATGGTAAGGGAAGTAACACACGTTTGCAATATAAGCTAGATTTTTATGATGAGGTTTTCGATTATAGTGAAAAATTAAGGAAGCAAGGTAAGGAAGTTGTTATTTGTGGTGATTATAATACTGCCCATCATCCTATTGATTTAAAAAACCCTGAAGCAAATAAAGATACTTCGGGTTTTTTGCCAATTGAACGGGAGTGGCTTGATAAATTGGAAGAGAATGATTATATTGATACTTACCGATATCTCCATCCTGAGAAAGAGACTTATTCCTGGTGGAGTTATCGCACCCGGGCCCGCGAAAGAGATGCAGGTTGGAGAATAGATTATCATTTTATTTCCAAAGGATTAGAAGATAAATTGTTAGATGCTGAAATTTTAACAGATGTATTAGGATCTGATCACTGTCCTATTACGGTCAATTTTGACTTATAGAAATTTGTGATCTCTCATTAAAGAAGGTTTTTGCTCCCCATTTAATCATAATATAGACTGTAAGTGTGACACTGCCGAGAATTCCCAGCATAATCACAATCTGATATTTTATTGCAGTTAAAGGTGCGGCTCCGGCTAAAATCTGACCTGTCATCATGCCTGGTAAGAAAACAATCCCCATTCCCATCATGGAATTTATGGTAGGTAAGATGGCTTGATAAAAAGCTCTACCTGTAATATCTTTTGTAATTAGTTCTGGCTTACCACCTAACATTAAGGCATTCTCAATCATGGCTTGATTATCTTTAATACCATTGATTAGACCTTCAATTCCCAGAGATATGCCTGTCATGGAATTGCCTATTAACATTCCGGCAAGAGGAATAAAATATTGAGGCTGGAACCAGGGTTTAAGATTAATAACTATTAAAACAAAATAAAGGATAGTAATAGTTGTTCCTGTAAACATTGCAATGGCAACTATTTTTTTTAGATCAGTTGAAATTCTTTTATTAATCCTTCCATAGATATTCTGAATAGCAAATCCCTGCATCAATAATAAAATGATTACGGTAAATACCAGATTAGGGTTGGCGAAAATATAGGTTAAAAGATAACCAACTAATATTAGTTGGACTGTCATTCTAATATTGGCTAATATTATCTCCCATTCACCACCAATATGTTCCCGTTTGACGATAATCAAGAGAATAAGTACAAAAATGAAAGCAGTAAATATTTGCATAAGTGATATATCAATAATATTGTCCATAAATTAGCTACCTCCTCTTTTCTACATTTTCAATCTGTCCATTATTTAAAGTAATAATTGTATCTCCATATTCATCAGCAATACTCCTGGAATGTGTTACCATAATTAGAGTGCCATTGTTTTCTTTAATATAATTAACTACCATTTTAATAATGAATTTTTCTGTATCTTCATCCAGGGCAGATGACGGTTCATCCAGTAATAAGATTTTAGGTTTTAGCAATAATACACGCGCCAGGGCTAAACGCTGTTTTTCACCACCAGATAATTTAATTGTATCTGTAGCAAGATTATGTTCTAAGTCTAATTTTTTAAGTAAATTAACATAGTTATTTTCACTTCTTAATTCATTTCCTGTATATTTTAATGTTTTAGTAAAGTTGTCTTTAATAGTTGTAGAAAACATAATAGGGTTTTGTGGTAACATTATAATTTCACGTCTTAATTGAATTGGATTATAATCTGATATTTTTTGGCCTTTAAATTTTAGTAAACCACTATCACAAGAGACCATATTATTTAGTAATTTTAGTAATGTGGTCTTACCACCACCACTTTTGCCAACAATACAGGTTATTTTCTTTTCTTCAATTTTTAGATCTTTAATGTCCAAGATATCTTTATATTTGACAGCAGTTAGTTTAAACATAGATAACTCCTTTAATCATTAATTATTATAAATATAATATTGATTTTGATTATAATAATTATATTGGACAATCTATATTTTTGTCAAAAAAAACAAAATAATATTAGAATAATAAGTTTGAGTATATATTATGCTAAGAAAATTTAGCAAGATAACAACCAGTTGAATATGATGAATAAAAACAAAAAAGGGGTTTTATCATGTTTAATTGGAGAAGAAATATTGTCGATGCACCACCACCTGCTACTAGAATTCCGGCAAAACCAGAAGATTTTTATCTAGAACAGGGTTTTAAATTAAAACCATTAATAGTTGGTTTGACATTTTCAACTGGAATTACCTTTGATGACCGTGGTAATCTGTTTCTATCAGAAGCTGGTTATTCTTATGGCCCTGCATATTCGGCAGGGGGAGGCAGAATTCTTAGATATCATAGGGGAAGAATTGAAGAAATAGCGAGTGGTTTTCGACCACCATTAACTGGCCTAACCTGGTCTGAAGGATATTTCTATGTAGCTGAAGGAGGTTATCCAGGCAGAATTTTAAAAGTTAGTGATGATGGGAGGGAACGAATTGTTTTAGTAGATAATTTACCTACTTGTGGTGATCATATGACAGGGGATGTGATTTTAGGAGAGAATAACCAATTATATTTTGGAGTTGGTACTGCTACAAATTCTGGAGTAGTTGGATTGGATAACCTTGGTTGGTTATTAGTAAGACCAGAGTGTCATGATATTCCTTGTCGTGATCTAATATTAAGAGAAGAAAATTATAGAACAATTAATATTTTTACCCCCTATCAAGCAAACATGGTAGCGACAGGTGGATATCAGCCTTTTGGAGAAGCAGTAACTGAGCAAGAATTGATAGAAGGCCAACTAAAATGTAATGGTGTTATTTATGCTGTTAAGACTAATGGAGAAGATTTGCGAAGGGTTGCAGATGGTTTTAGAAATCCCTTTGCATTAGGTATCTCGCCTGAGGCTGAGCTTTATACAATTGATCAAGGTTATGATTTAAGGGGTAGTAGACCAGTTAATAATGCACCCGGTGCTTTATGGAGAGTAGATGAAAGAGGCTGGTATGGCTGGCCAGATTACGCGGCTGGAGTTCCGATCACTGATCAATTTTTTGCTCCACCAGATGGTCCTCCACTCGATTTTCTATTAGCAGAACATCCCGAAATACCTGTTGAGCCAACTTATGTATTTCCTCATGGTGAGATCCCCATGAAATTTGATTTTTCACCTGAAAATTATTTTGGTAGAAAAGGAGAAATGTATATTGCTGAGTATGGGGGAGCTGCTCCACATATATTTGTTAATCCACTAAGTGAAGAAATAAATAATAATCAAATAATTAGTAATCAACGTGGATTTAGGATTGTTAGATTAGATATTTCAACAGGTGAAATTAGTGATTTTTATATTAATAAAAATCCTGGCAGAAAAGGTACAGGTATTGAACGACCCATAGATGTTAAATTTTCACCTTTAGGTAATCAGCTTTATGTACTTGATTATGGTTATGTTGCTTCCAATCAAGGTGGTTGGATGTCATTTGCCAATTCAGGGATGCTTTGGACTATTCATCCAGCCTGATTAGCATGAATAATAATGGTTTGGCTAAGTCAGGATTATTATCTGCAGTGGCTGTAATCCTACAAATTTCTGCAGGTTTTATACCTGGTATTGGCCATTTATTAAGTGTATTTACTACATTACCAATCCAAATTATAACTTCACAAAGCTGGAAAAATGGCATAATTTCATTTAATGTTGCTGGAGTTTTGATCATATTTATACAACCATTAGAAGCCCCAATTTTTTTCTGTGCAACAGGACTCATAGGATTATTATTAGGGCTGGCTGATTATCTTAACTTTAGTTATTTCATCAAAACTCTTCTAACTAGTCTTGGCTTAACAATGGGTATAATTATTGCAATAGAAGTGTTAGGTATCCCCTTATTTGGAGGTCTAACAATAAATTTGTCATTTGTTGAGAAGCTCTTTCTGTATTTAGGATTTGCTTATATATATATAACTTGTTGGCAATATTTATTTAAAAAATTTGTAAACTATATGTTTTTAATGTTATAATTATAAATGATGAAATTTGCTAAGTAATAGGGGAGTGGCTGTACCCATGGTGGGTATCCTAGACTTCAAATCTAATGGCAGGCAGGATGACCTGTCTGTGGTGGGTTCGATTCCCACACATTCCCGCCATTTTCAAAAAACATGTAACATTAAAAAAACTTAGCCGATTAAGATGGCTAAGCCTTATATTTAACCTTCCAAAATTTCAATAATTTTTATTAGTTTATTTAATTCTTTAGGATTCATTTTTAGAGATTTCTGGAGAAGCTGATATAAGTTGTCACGGGAAACTATTTCTCTTGAAAGATTTATAATTTCAGGTTTCTCAGCAAGATCCTTAATAATTTCTTCTGCCATTTGCCTTTCCTTGGACCTACCCAATAGATAATCAAATGACACATTAAAGTAATTGGCGATTACTAAGAGAATTTCTTTATCAGGCATTCTCTTGCCAATTTCATACATACCTACTGCTCCATCACTTACCCCAATGATTTTTGCCAGATCTTTCTGATATAAATTTTTTTCTTTTCTTAAATATTTTAATCTATCCTTAAATTCATCAGCCATATTTCTACCTCTTTTCTCATATATTTTAACATAAAATTACAATTTATTTAATAGCATTTCACGAAATGATGTTTTATAGATATTTGCATAACGTTTAGTATAAAAAGTGATTTTTTTCTATACTATTTATAAATATTATTATGCAAAAAAAGGATATTTTTATTTTTCAAAGTAATATATAACATAGGAAATCAACAAAAACTATTTTTTGAGGTGATAGATGACAATGGACAATTATAAACTTAACTTTAAAAAAGAAGAGAGTGAATTAAATTTTTATCGGGAATCTTTAGAAAATTTAGGAATATTTATCGCCCAAATAGATAGTGATTTGCGTTACCGCAAAGTTATAAATTTGCCAGATAAGCTTGAAAAAGAAGATATATTGGGTAAAACTGATTTGGAAATATTATGGAATAAAAGTTCTAATGCTTTATATAATGTTAAAAAACAAGCATTGGAAAGTGGAGAATCATATCAAATAGATCTACCTTTTGTATTAGAAGATGGGCGGCATTTTTTCAAATTTAAAATTGATCCAATTTGGAGAGATGATTCTATTACTGGTCTTACTATGAGCGCTCATGACATTTCTGATAAAATATTTTTGCAAAATAAGCTTATCCAAGCAGAAAAAATTGCTGCTATTGGTGAATTGACATCAGGTTTTGCGCATGAATTTAAGAATATATTGGCGACTATTATTGGAAATGTTCAGATCTTAGAATACAAATACAATCATAATCGACTTGATCTACCTGCTTCGGTTAAAGAAAAATTAACTGCGATTAATCAACAAAGCCATAAGGCTAAAAGGATTATCATGAATATGATGTCATTTTGTAAAATTAGTGAGCTCAATTTAGAACTACATAATATCTGTGAACTACTTGATAGAGTAATTGAATTACAAAAAAACCAGTATACAATTGACCATATTAATGTAGTAACTATTTATGATGAAATAGAAAAGTTTTATTATGATGAAGAACAAATGGAACATGTTTTTTTGAATTTATCTATGAATGCTATTCATGCTTTGCAACTTTCTAATGGTGGGACAATGAAAATTTCTGTGAAGAATGAAAAAGATGAGATTGTAATCAGATTTTCTGATACAGGGGTTGGCATGGATCAGGAAATTAAAAATAAAATTTTTACCCCGTTTTTTACCACAAAATCAGATGACAAGGAAATGGCAGGATCAGGCTTGGGTTTGCCAATTTCATATAAGATAATTAAAAATCATCAGGGAGAAATGTTTGTAGAATCCGAACCTGGTGAAGGAACAACTTTTGTTATTAAACTTCCTTATAAAAGGGAAGGTTAAAATGAAAGGCTGATAATATTTAAAGAAATAATGAGTTTCCCCATTTTTTAAAATAGCAGAATCTAACCGTACTGTCATAATGGT
>JADQBT010000018.1 GCA_016278485.1 Halanaerobiales bacterium | reverse complement strand
GGTTAAAAACATTTTATCAAAAAGGGAGTCTTCTTTCTATTTTTTTATACAATATTTCCAAAACTTATTTTACACTAACAAAAATTGAAAATAAACTCCTTTGCATCTGCAATATAATCTATTTCAACATATGTGATCTCATAATTTCAGCATCTATCAAAATATCAACCTCCAAATCCTTAAGAATACTATCCCACTCTCTACTAACTTGTTGATATTTCTTGGGGTATTTACGGTTAAGCACCTGAGCAAAACCAAAAATATCCGCTCCATTTTGTTTGCTTTTTTGAATAGTTTTTTCTATTTCATTTTTTACCGTTTGACGGAACATTTTATTTAAAAATTTTCTAAACTTTTTATCTTCTATTTGGATCTCCGGAGTCATATTTTCAATTACAAAGCCTAGTGATTTAATCTTAATTTCCATTTTAATTTTATTATTTTCTATAACTGGTCTTATTTTAGTAGCTGAGTTCTTTACTTCAATTGATACCTTTTGTGTTTTATCTTTACCTGGTACTTGGATGATTACAGGGCCTTTGACCTCTTTGGGTTCCTTAACCCAGTTATATCCCCTTGTTTCTTTTGGAGTTAACCAGTCAACCAATTTATCACCTTTAAAGATTACACCACCAAAAGAGGCTAGTATTTCCTGGGGGAGATTTTTGTCTGATGATAGGTTTTTTGTTAAAGAAATGATACCTCCGACAGGATCTATTGTTTTGCTCTCAAGGGCTGTCATAAATTGAAATAAATCAGTTGTAATATTATAACCCATCTGATTCATCCCATTAACCGAATGTTGAATACCAATCGCACTAATTTTTTGCAAAACATGCTTGGAATTTAATATTTTATTGGCAGATTCTTTGACAAATACCATAATAGATGTTCCTCTAATATCATGTTTTCTAACCAAATAATCTAAATACTTTTGCAAACCTTTTTTGGCCACCTTTTCATTAATAACAATCAACTCACTATGTCCATAATAGGGAGTTCTACCTGTAAGAGAGATTGTTTTCCTGCTTGCTTCATCAATTGTTTCGCCAACCACTGAAATGGTTACAGCACCAGAAGAAGTAGCTCCATTCTGACTTTCCCCCTGGCTAACATTTGGAGAAGGCTGAATAATCTGTAAAGAATATTTTATTTGTTCGTCTTCTGTTAAATCTATACCAATACCTTTAATCAGTGTTGTCTCATCAATTTCCTTATAATCTGCACAGCCACTTAAAATTAACACTACAAAAATAAGTAGAGCAAGTATGGTTAGTCGTTTATTTATCATGATCTGCTCTCACCCCTAAACAAACTGACTAAGTTTAATAAGCAAGGGTAAAGCACCAGGATTACTAAAAAATATATTACACCTGAACTAAGAAAATCTTTTAAATCATAGATTGAGGGAAAATAATTAGCTGACAAATAAGCCAATACCACATAAAAGGGAATAAATACGTAGTAACTAGTAATATTGAATAATTTCTGGGTTACATAAGCACCAGCATAAATATAGATGGCTGCTTTACCAATTGAACCGGCCACCCAAAAAAATACAAAAAATGGGTCCATCCTTTCAATAATTGTATATCTTTCAATATAGCTAAAAGAAGTAATTATAGGAAATTCCATCTTAGTACTAAATTCTTCTCCAAAAATAGCAATCGGGGTAATGACAGAAATCAGCATAAATACACTAATGATCAGTATTACTATCAAAGTAGATTTGAATATCTTTCCCCTTTGAGTTAGATGTGGCGCTATAATAAGCACTAAAAATAACTCTGAAAAGTAGGTGAGACCTGGAATTACTCCCCGCAAAATAGGTTTTAAACCTTGAGCCATAATTGGCTGTAATCTGGTTATTGACATTTCATTAATAGTTAATAAAAATAAAATAAAAAATATGAATAAATAAGGATATATCATAAGAATTGCTGATCTCCCCATTACTTCAAGACCATAATAAGCAATAATTCCAGAAGTTAAAATCATAACTAAATTTAAAAGCCAGAGAGAACTCTGTGAATAATAGACAGCTTTTATTGTTTCAGAAGATTCACGGGTAATTACTCCTGAAAAGAAAACAAACATAAAAATTACAGCCACGATTATCGGCACAGCGATAGGCCTTGAAAGAACTTTTTTAGTATAATTAACCAGATCTGTTCGTTTCATTTTTTCCCCTAGTATACTATGGTTAATAGCAAGCAATATTGAAAAACCAATTAAAATCAACAAAGAAATCCAGCTATCTCTCCCGGCCTGTTTAAAGATTAATGGAGGCACAAACATCCCCGCGGTAGGGGCCACACCAAAAAACAATAATACTATCATCTCATAAGGCGAAATTCTAGTCTTCATTTTGCTCCTCCTCATCAACATTAGCAAAAGGTTTAATCTTATACTTAAAGAAATATCTTTTAAGCGGATAGTTGCCCTGTCTAATTTGGTCTTCCGCTTCGAGTGAAGCTGGCCGAGTATTCATAAAAATGTAAGGTACTCTTATGAAAAAATCTTTTAAATCCTGTAGATGAAAAGGAGCCAGTGGGCTCAAATAGGGAACACCAAAAGACCTTAAACTATTCATATGGACCAAAATTAATAAGGAAACAATTACAATACCCAATAATCCACCAAAAGAACTAACAAACAAAAGAATAAATCTTAAATAAAATAAAGCATGGCTCAATTCTATCACTGGCAGTAAAAAAAGGGCAATACCGGTAATAGAACCAATGATGACACCATCTGCACTTAAAAATCCGGCCGTGATAGCTGTCTGACCCAAAATCAATGTTCCTACAATGGAAGTTGAAGTACTTAACGCTACCGGTACTGTTGCTCCGGATTCCTTGATAATTTGAAAAAACAACAAAAATATTAACATTTCAATAAAAATTGGAAAAGGAACACCTTCCCTGGCTGCATAAATAGTTCTAGCCAGAGTTGTAGGAATTAACTCCTGATGGAAAGAAAGAACTGCTACATAAATACTGGGTAAAAAGGTACTAACAAAATATGCCATAAATCTCAGAATTCTTAGAGCAAAAGTAATCCAGAATCGATAATAATAATCTTCTGGACTAATAAAATTTTCAACAAACAATTTTGGAGCCAATAGTCCAGTTGGACAACCATCAGTAAAAACTCCTACCCTACCCTCCAGGATACCTGCTGCCGCTACATCCGGTCGTTCTGTATCATAAATTGTATTAAATAAAGAAAGGGGATTATCTTCTATTAATTCTGCTACCTGAGAACAACCATTTATCTGAGCAACATTAATTCGTTCAATTCTACTGATTACTTCCTGAACAATCTTTTCATTAGCAACCCCATCAAGATAAACAACAATAATACTTGTCTGTGAATGTTTTCCTTTAACAAAATTAATTACTTTTAAATCTTTACTTACGATTCTGCGCCGCAACAAACCCAGATTCACCTGTACATTTTCCATAAAGGCTTCCTGAGGACCGCGTACTGTTATTTCTACATTTGGATTAGTAACCGCTCTTTCATTCCTACCCTGGGTATCAAGTGAAAGAACTTTATCAATACCATCTACTAATAAAATAGTTTTACCTTTTAATATTTCATTTATAGCCTTCTGTGTTTCTTTAGTTTCAGTGTAATCCTTGACATTGATAATCTTATTAGCTAAAAAAGAAAGCCTCTCTTTTTTTGAGAGACCTTTATGGTCATCATTCTGAAATGTCATTAACTGCTTAATGATATCTTCATTAATTACTTTGGTTGAAACTATATTTTCTACATATATTAACTGTATATTAATCTGCTGGTTATGCTCACCAGATAAATATATATCCCTAAATTTAACATCCTCCACTTTATTAAAGACTGCTTGCATAATTTTTTTGTTTTTTTCTAACGATTTAGTGAAATATTCTGGAATATTATTTTTTTCCTGAAAACTACTCTTTTCTTCTTCTTTTTTATTACCGTGTTTAAAAATCCTTTTGATTATGTTCATATTGAATCCCCCAGTAAAACCAATCTTAAATTTATTATTTACAAAATAATAAACATTATACAATTGAAATTTTACTATTATAAGCGGGAAATTATCTGCTTTCCTTATCAAATACAAATCTATTTAATAATGTTAATAACAAAATGTAACACAATATCAAGGAAGGAATGAGGTAACTTAAATTATAAATTGCTGAATATATCCAGGGATTTTGTCCTTCAGGTGCATATTGACCAAAGAAGATAGCCCCAGAAAATAAATGACTTAAAAATCTACCAGCCCCACCTAATGAAATTGATAAAAACAATCTCAAAGAATTGGCTTTAAGCGAATCCTTTTTTTGCAAAATTATAAAACCAGCTAATCCAAGCATTAGATAAGGAACAGGATAATCCAATAATAATTGGGCGGGATGAATTATATATGGATTAATAATAAGCTGTAAAAATCCATAGACAGCACCTGCAAGCATACCTGTCTTCCAATCCCAGCGTAAAGTCACAAGTAAGATAGGCAACATTTCAAGGCTAACTGAACCACCTTGCGGCATTTTCCAAAGCGGCATAAAGTTTAATACTGCAGCTAAAGACACCGCTAATCCAACCTCTGTCATAATTTTAACTCTGTTTTTTTCCACTAAAAAAACCTCCTTTTTAGAATACGACTGAGGAGGTAAAAGAGAAATTTATTATTTACCTACGCCTGCATGATCAGGATCAGGTTATGGGTCGATGTCTTACATCCTCTCAGCCTCAGTCGAGACTCCCCTTTAAATTTTTATTATTTCTATCTTTATTTATATTCTTTATTTATAATAATAATCCTGCATAAAATTAAAATTTCGTATTATTTTTATAATGGTATAGTCCATAAGTCGAATTTTAGCGACTCGTGTCGAACATATGTTTGTATTAAAAGCAAAAAAAATATCGCTTAATTTTTACCCTTGATATAATCACATAATAGCTTGTCCAGTTCCTGACTTTTCCGAATTACATATTTATCCTGCAAATCACTATTTTTAACTATCTTAATTAACTCTCTTCTAGTTTTTTCTATTTTAAATTTCATTTTAGATTTTACCACTCCTTTTGTAATTATCTACAAATATTTACCTTTATTATAATAACATAAATTTAGACAAATATCAAAGATTATCAAGCAATTATCCTAATTTATTTTTTATAAGTTAAAAATTTATTAAAATCAATAATATATTATAAGGTATTGGTTATAATAATTAGTGCAGTATACTGCAAATTCATGAAAAGGAGTTGGTATTTTGGATCAATTTAACCAGCTACAAAACAATTTACGTCAGGTTAGGCAAAACATTAACAATCTCAATTCAACTCTGAACCAGATTAATCAACAGCTAGATAATAGTGAAAGGCTTACTCAAACAATTTCTAGTCAGGTTAATCAGTCAAGAATGAGTGTCTCTGGTACAGCAGGAAACACCACTGGTAGTTATTATGCAACATCCCCTTTCCAGGGAACTGGCTATTCTCAGGGAACTGGCTATAATAAACAGTTTCAAACAAGCCAGTCCATGGCTACTGGTGGCGTAGGTTCAGGCGCAGCTTATACGAGTCTGAATCAACGTGACGAAGATGTTGGCAGCGGATATTACAATATGAACCATTCGGGTAGTGCTGGCTATCCAGTAAGTCAATATCAAGGTGGACAGACACCACGTTACACAAGTGTAGAACAACCTGGAAGAACATCTTATTAAATGACAGAACCGGGATAGTGAGTTTCACTATCCCGGACTCATATTAATTATATATAATTTTCCCATTCTTGATATGACTTTTCAAGTTGTTCACTTATTTTATGGTATTTAGCTTCTAAATCCTGCAATTTATTATAATCATCCGTATTAGCCTCAATAGTCATTTCTTTTTCGATTTTTTCTTGCTTTGCCTCAAGTTCTATAATTTCCTCTTCCAAAAGCTTAATCGTTTTCTTCTGCTTGCTTTTTTTCCTGCGGGCTTTTTTCTGTCTTTCATAAGCAATTTTACCCTGATTAGCCTGATTTAAATCTTCCCCATTCTTTTTAATCTTACTCAAATCTTCTTTTTTTTCTTTATAATAATCATAATCACCATAATACTTTGTAAGCTGTTTAGCTTCAAGGTCATAAATGAAATCTACTACTTTATTCAAAAAATAACGATCATGAGAAACAACCAATACTGTGCCAGCATAATTTTGGATAGCACTCTCCAAAACTTCACGAGAAGGTAGATCAAGATGATTAGTTGGCTCATCAAGAATCAAAAAATTATAATCACCATACATTAATTGTAATAAGCGTAGTCTGCTTTTTTCTCCACCACTTAAATTTCCAATTTTTTTAAAAACATCTTCACCAGTAAAAAGAAAAGATGCTAATAAATTCCTGGCTTCAACTTCACTTACTATAATTTCACTTCTAATAGCAGTAATCAGATCATCATCTGGGTTAAACCCACTAAATTCCTGACTATAATAACCAACTCGAATATTTGCCCCAATTTTTATCTTTCCTTTATCTGCTGGGCAATAACCCATAATCATCTTTAATAGTGTTGTTTTTCCAGTACCATTTCCACCGATGATTGCAGCTTTCTCACCACGATAAAGCTTTAAATCAAGACCAGCAAGCAAATTGTCTTCATCAGCAAAACCTTTAGTAAGGTTTTCTACCTGCAGTACTTCCTGGCCACCTAATCTATCAATATCTAACGAAAGATTCATCTTTTGCCCACTTAAAGTAGGTTTATCTAATCTTTCAATTCTATCCAGTCTTTTCTGCATTGCTTTAGCCCGTTTAAACATTTTTTCACTATCACGAGAGCGTCCCCAGATAAAGAGTTGCTCAATCGCATCTTCTAATTCCTTAATTTTCTTTTGTTGATTTTTATATGCTTTAAGTTTTTGTTCATATCTATTTTTTCTTTCCTTTAAATAAAAAGAATAATTTCCTGCATACTCTTCTGCTCTCCCATTTTTAATTTCTACTAGTCTAGTAATCACTCTGTCAAGAAAATATCTATCATGAGAAATAATCAAAATTGTCCCCTGATAATTATTCAAATAACTTTCTAACCATTGAATTGCAGCTAAATCGAGATGATTAGTTGGTTCATCCAATAATAAGAGATCAGGTTCTTTTAAAAGAAGTCGGGCCAGACCGAGTCTAGTTTTTTCGCCACCACTTAAATTTTTAACAAGTAAATTACTAAGATCTTCTTCGTCAAAACCAAGACCAGCAGCTACCTGTCTTATTTTACTCTGATATTCATAACCAATTCCTTGTTCAAAAATTTCCTGTTTTTCACTATAAAAAGACATCAAATCTTGTAGCTGATCTTTGGCAACATTATCATTCTTGACAGCCTTACCCAGGTTTGCTATCTCCTTTTCTAAGTCAGCTAATTCTTTTTGTAATAGAATAATATCAGCAAATACTTCTTCTAATTCTTCATAAAGGGTATTATCGGGATCAAAATCAGGCATTTGGCTCAAATAACCTACTTCTTTATTACGTCGCATAGAAATAACACCTGCTTGATATTCTTCTATATCAGCAATAATTTTAAATAAGGTAGTTTTTCCGGAACCATTAGGTCCAATCAGACCTACTCTTTCACCTTGATTTAGTGATAAAGAAAAACCTTTTAATATCTCCTCTAATCCATAACTTTTATATATATTATCTAAATTTATTAGTACCATTTAGTTCACCCATTTTTAAAATTTAATAGACCCTATTTTATAACTATATCTGCTATCTTCTCTTTTCCAACAAAATAAATTGCTATTGTTCCTGAACCAACATGTGATCCCACGGCAGCACCAATTTTTGTTGAAAGAAGTTCAGCAATATCAAACTCATTAAAAATCATATTTATCATATTTTTAGTTTCTGATAGATCGCCTGCATAACTAAGGCCTATTAACTGATTATTCATTTCAATTCCTCTTTTTTGCATCAGTTCAAGTAAATACTTATACATTTTTGTTTTACCACGTACTTTATCTAATGGTAAAATCTCTCCATCCTGGATATGTAAAATTGGTTTTATATTTAATATATTACCAATAAAAGCTTGCCCAGAAGAGATTCTCCCTCCCCGTTTTAACATTTCTAGAGAGCCCACCGCAAATATATGCTGCATATGGCTACAGGAATACTTAATCTGCTCAAGAATCTCCGCTAACGAATCTCCCGATTCAATCATACGAGCAGCTTTAATTACTGATAGGCCAAGTCCAAATGAAGCTGCTTTACTATCAATCACCGTAATTCGCTCTTTAGCCTTTTGCATATTTTTAGCCAATACAGCTGACTCGAAAATTCCACTTAAAGCAGATGAAAAACAGATTACCAATAAATGATCATATTCTGATAAATATTTATTATATGCCTTTTGATAGGTAACTGGATTAATCCTTGAAGTAAGTGGTTTAAATTCATTTTCAGTAATTTTGCGATAAAATTCTTCAGGTGAAATATCTTCACGATCATAATATTTATCTTTCCCAATAGTAACTGGTGTCGGTATAACTTCAATATCATATTTATTAACCATCTCTGGTGATAAATCTGAACAACTATCAGTAATTATTTTAATATTTTGCATATAACTGCACATCCTTTCTGAAATAATCCCCTTTTATAATAGTTACAGATATATGCAGTTAATTCCTGCTTGAGATCAATAAAATTAAGGTAAACGATATTTAGAATCTTCATCGTCTTGACGAAACAGAACTGCTACTCCACCAATTGTCTGAACTACCTGAGATTCTGTAACTGTTGCTAACTCTTCTGCACAAGATCTGGTGGTTCGTCCTACAGATTCTAAAATTTTTACTTTAATCAACTCATGGTCAGCCAGTGTTTCATTAACCTGCTTAATAACTGCTTGATTAATACCTTCTTTACCTACATGAACTAAAGTGTCTAATTTATTTGCTTTACTTCTTAAATAACTTCTTTGTTTTCCATCCAACATAAATATTTATACCCCCTAGTTAATAAACTCAAATTCAAGTGGTCCAATTTGGACTGTATCATGATCCTTAACCCCTTTGTCCCTTAATTTATCATACATACCTTCATGTTTTAAAACCCTAATTAATCTTTTAACAGCAGCATCATTATTTAAATCAGTTTTCTCCAATCTGTTATCAACTAGCTCACCTTTAACTTGATAAAGATTTGGTCCAATTTTTTTAATAAACATTTGCTCTTTTTCGGTGAAGTCTGGTTTGATTAAAACCTCTTCTTTCTCTAACTCCTGCTCTGGTTCTGGTAGTTCTTCTAACTTTTGCCCAATCTGATATTTTAAGAGTTGTACCCCTTCACCAGAAACAGCTGAGATAGGAAATACACTATAACCTCTTTCTTGCAGTTCAGTTTTAACCCGATCAATATTTTGACGTGCCACCGGCAGATCTATTTTATTTAAAACAATTATCTGTTCTAACCCAGCTAAACGCTCATTAAATTGCTTTAGTTCATAGTTGATTTTCTCAAAATCATCCAGTGGATCACGACCTTCAAGACCTGATACATCTAACACATGAACAAGCAATCTTGTTCTTTCAAGATGACGTAAAAATTCATCACCAAGCCCAACGCCAGTATGTGCTCCCTCAATTAATCCAGGAATATCTGCCATGACAAATGATTTATATTGGTCATAAGATACTACACCTAGATTTGGCTGCAGAGTTGTAAAATGATATGAGGCAATCTTGGGTTTTGCCTGAGATACTCGAGAAATTAGAGTCGATTTTCCCACATTTGGGTAACCTACTAAACCAACATCAGCCAATACTTTCAGTTCAAGGCGTACTGTTTTCTCTTCACCTTTTGCTCCATTTTCAGCAAACTTTGGGGCTTTGCGAGTTGCCTTTTTAAAACGTGCATTACCTTTACCCCCCGATCCACCTTTAGCTGCAACTACTTCATCTTCCGTATCAGTCAGGTCAGCAATGAGATAATCATCTTCTTGATCATAAATGATCGTGCCTGGAGGAACCTTTAGGACTAGATCATCACCTTGTCTACCATGCTGGTTTTTTCCCTTACCATGTTTGCCACTGTCAGCTTCGTAACGATTATGATAGCGAAAATCAGCCAGTGTTGTCATTCCTTCATCAACTTTAAAAATTATATCTCCACCATCACCGCCATCACCGCCATCAGGTCCACCCATATCAATATATTTTTCCCGACGAAAACTAACAACTCCATTCCCGCCGTCTCCGCCTTTTATCTTAAATTCTACTTCGTCTATAAACATCTTTTTCACCTCACTTTATAACACCAAATAAAAACCCCCAGCACTTGTTAGCACTGAGGGAGGTTACTTTCATTAGCTTACTAAACTTTCTACTTGTTGCTCAGTATATACACTGATTTGACGTCCTTTTCTTCCTTTTCTCTCAAATTTAACAAAACCATCTACTTTGGAGAAAAGTGTATCATCATTGCCACGTCCAACGTTCAGACCGGCTCTAAATTTAGTACCACGCTGACGAACCAGAATACTGCCAGCAGAAACGAATTCGCCATCAAATTCTTTTACTCCCAGTCGTTTCGATTCACTATCGCGACCATTACGGGAACTACCAACACCCTTTTTCTGGGACATAGACTCCACCTCCCTTATAGAATTTATAATATAGTTTTAAATATTGTCTATGCTTCAATACTTTCAATCAAGACTTTTGTATATGGCTGACGATGACCAGTTTTTTTGCGGTATCTAATTTTAGGCTTGTATTTAAAAACAATAACCTTTTTATTCTTACCCTGTTCAATTACTTTGGCTTTCACCTTAGCACCTTCAACAATAGGGGAACCTACTTTAAAACCATCATCATTTGAAACAGCCAGTACATGATCAAATTCAACTGCATCACCTTCAACAACAGGTAATTTTTCAACCTTAAGAATTTGATCTTCTTCTACACGATATTGTTTACCACCAGTTTTAATAATTGCATACATAAAAATTTACACCTCCTCACCATAGACTCGCCGAAAAAAGGTACCCTTTTTCAGAGATTTCAAACCCATTTCGAGCGGTTCAGGCTGCCTGAATTATTCAGGCAATAGGAGAAAATCACTATTCTCCAGATATTAATTTTAGCATATCTTAATTATATCGTCAAGTTTTTGCTCTAGATTACTGTTTTATGCACTAGATTAATCAAAGCTTCAACTTGTTTCCAAATGTGCTGTTGCATAAGTTCGATGTGTATCATCAATTTTTATTTTTATTTCTTCACCAACTAAATGGCCAGCACCATTAACAATAATAATAAAACCATCCATTCTAGCAATTCCAGCATTAGGATTACTAGCGTGTTCTTCTTCAATTTTTACCTGAAAAACGTCATCCTGTTTAACTAATGCACCTGGTGGGGCTACTTCTTCTCTTGTCCCCTTATTCATATTTATATCTTCATGTTTTAATTCAGCGTTACCGGAGATATAAATATCTAGACCAAATTCATCTTCTAGTTCAGCTAATTTTTCGCCACCTGCACCAATTAAAACAGCCGCAACTTCTGGATGTAGTTCTAACGCTACAGCAGAGAAATTTTCTCTGGCAGTAGATTCATTAAGTTTTCTAATTATCTGCATAGCTACAGTTGACTCTGAAAGAACTGAACCAGTACCTTCACAATAAGGACAATCCTTTTGCATTAAACTACCATATCCTTCACGGACTTTTTTTCTAGTCATTTCCAATAGACCAAGTCCTGTTAGACCTAAAATTGAAGTTCTTGTTCTATCTTTTGCTAATTCTTCATCAAACATAGAGATTACTTCGTTTTGATCAGACTTGCTTTTCATATCTATAAAATCAATAATGATAATTCCACCAATATCTCGCAATCTTAACTGTCTAGCAATTTCCACAGCTGCTTCCTTATTTGTCTTTACAATAGTATGCTGTAGATTTTTACGTCCTGTAAACTTACCTGTATTAACATCAATTGACACTAATGCTTCTGTTTTGTCTATTATAATATATCCGCCAGATTTTAACCAAACTCTTCTTTTTAAAAGACTGGAGATCTCTTTTTCAATATTATAAGCAGAAAAGATAGGAATTCTTCTTTCATAAAGTGAGATTCTATTTTTTAATTCTGGCGCAAAGTTTGCAGCTAAATCAAGTAATCTCTGATAATCATTGCGATCATCAATAACTATCTTATCTACTCTATCATCTAAATAATCTCTAATTAACTTTTTCAATAAATCTTCTTCTTTGTAAAGTAATTTAATTTTATTGATGCGATGATAGTTGTTCCAAATATTTTGCCACGTTTTATATAAATAATGATAATCTTCCACTAATTCTTGTTTTTCTTTATTAAGAGCATTAGTTCTAATAATCAAACCACCTCGCCCTTGGTGTAATTCATTAGCAATATTTTTTAGACGATCACGTTCATCTCTTTCACTAATCCTTCTTGAAATTCCAATTTTTTTCTCAGAAGGTAAATAAACAAAAAATCTGCCAGGTAGGGAAACTTTGGTAGTTACTTTAGCACCTTTTGTACCAATCGGCTCTTTTACAACTTGGACCAATAACCATTGTCCCGGTTGTAAAACATGTTTAATATTTAATTCTTTCTGTTTTAATTTAGTCTTTTGTTCTCCTGATAAAATTGGATATAAATCATTAATATGAATAAATGCATTCTTTTGAATACCTATGTCAATAAAAGCTGCTTGCATTCCAGGTAAAACATCATGCACACGACCCCGATAAACATTACCGGCAATTTTATGATAAGTATCTCTTTCAAAAAATATCTCTTGGAGATTATTATCTTCTAATAAAGAAGCTCTAACCTCTCGAAAACTTGAATTTATAATTATCTGCCTACTCATCTTCTCAACCCCTGATTATTTTTTCTGCATACGGAGGATAAATTTTATTATCCTGACGAACAAAAAGACCTTCACGTAAAACTTCAAGTGGGGAAAGTTCACGAATACAACTATATTTATCCGAAAGAGCTCTGCCAATCTCTTCTGGCCTAACATTCCCTCTACTTCCTGTCATAACAGAAAACCGCCAAATACCAGGAGCACTTAACTCTGCCCCATAAATACGAGGTTTTAAATCAATTTCACGGTCTTTTTTTCTCCGTCTATGTCTAATAATTTTAATGCTTTCTTCACTAATAAACTCATCTAACATCTGTTGTTCTTTATTTTTAGTAATTTCCGAAGAGAATTCTAAATACAATAGATAAACTGCTGTGTCCACCAACGCAGAAAGAGATTTGATTCCTTCTGGTATAATCTTTGCCTGTAGAAAACAGATTGCATCAGGTGAACTATTATTTAAAGCAGATAGCAACTCATCTATCTCCATCTCTTCAACTAACTCAAGATCAAGATATTCTCCCTCACTGACCAAACCTACTGCTAGCGGAGGCCCCATCGCAATCTTAATATGAGGATTAAAGCCTTCCGAAAAAGCAACTGGCAATTGGGCACGTCTGGCAATTCGTCTGATTGTATTCATCAATTGTAAATGAGAAATATAACGAACTCCTTCTCTTTTCGCAAATTTAATCCTGAATAACATTTTTATCAGCTCCTACAAGCTCCAAATCAATCTCAAAATTGCCACAAATTGCACAACCTGTACAGTCATCAAAACGACAATCAACTGTAAGTTCCCCTGACATAGATTTTCGATATTCTTTTGCTAAAAACTTCCGATCCACACCTACATCAAATTGTTCCCAGGGTAAAACCTCTGCAAGATCTCTTTCACGCAAATAACTATCAATCGAAATATTGTGCTCTTCTAATGCTTCGAACCAAATATCAGGATTAGAATGCTCTCCCCAACCTTCTAGATTACTTCCTTTTTTCCAAACAGTTTCCAGCAGAGGAGCCAGTCTACGATCCCCGCGGGCCAAAAGCCCCTCGAGCAAGCTTAGTTGCGGATCATTCCAGCTAAATTTAATACCCCGTCCTTTTAAATTATCTCTTAAAAATTGCTGTTTAGTCTCTATTTCTGACTTATTGGCCATCTTAACCCATTGAAAAGGAGTAAAAGGCTTCGGAACAAAGGTAGAAACCCCTACAGAAATTTGAATTCTCTTCATATTCTTTTTAGTATTCTTCCTTATTTCTTTTCCTAAATCGAGTACCCGATAGACCAGGTCAACAATTCCTTGTAAATCTTCTTCAGTTTCTGTTGGAAGACCAATCATAAAATACAATTTCAAACGTGACCAACCATTTTCAAAAGCAGAGCGAGCAGCTGCCAACATATCTTTTTCATTAACACCTTTATTAATGACGTCACGTAAACGTTGGGTACCCGCTTCAGGCGCAAAAGTAAGTCCTGTTTTGCGAACTTTCTGTACTTCTTTTGCTAGATCAACTGAGAACTGATCTACTCGTAGAGATGACAAAGAAATACTTACCTTATCAGCTTGATACCTATCCGCCATCTCACTAGTTAAATCTTCTATTTGAGTATAATCAACTGTACTCAAAGAACTAATTGAAATTTCATCATAACCTGTACTAGCCAGAGCTTGGTCGGCTATTTCAATAATTTTTTCTTTGCTTCTTTCTCTGACAGGGCGATAAACCATTCCAGCTGCACAGAAACGACAACTTCTCGTACAACCTCTGGCAATTTCTATAACAACTCGATCATGGACAATATCTCGATAAGGAACCAAAAAATCAGTAGGATAAAAAGCTTCATTGAGATTTTTTACAACCTGTCTTTTAATCTTAGTTTTTATACCATCTAAATTAGGCTTAATCTCTTTAAGAATACCTGCCTCATCATACTGCACATCGTAAAATCTAGGCACATAAACACCAGGGATTTTACTTAAATTTCTTAATATTTGATCCCGAGGTAGACCATGTAATCGATATTCACGATATCTTTCCATTAATTCCGAAATACCAGTCTCAGCTTCGCCAATAAAAAACAAATCAATAAATGGAGTCAGTGGTTCTGGATTAAAGACAGTTGCTCCTCCAGCAATGACCAGTGGATATTCTTCACCACGATCTTTACTTCGCAATGGCAGGCCAGCCAGATCCAACATATTTAAAATAGTAGTATAGCTCATTTCATACTGTAAAGTAAAACCAAAAACATCAAAATCCTTGATCTCGTGCTTTGATTCAAGACTAAAGAGAGGAATATTATTTTCACGCATCATTTTCTCCATATCAGTCCAGGGAGCGTATACTCTTTCCGCCAATAAATTATTTTGTTTGTTTAAAAGATGATATAAAATTTTTAGACCTAGATGTGACATGCTTATCTCATACACATCTGGAAAAGCTAATCCAATCTTCAATCTGTCGGGAAACCACTCTTTATTAATCTGATTCCATTCATTACCTGTATATCTTTCTGGACTTGAAATTTTATATAAATTTTCCTTCAATTTATCTGCATAAATCAAACTTTCTTTCACCTCACATAATTTCTTTGACTAATAGTTTTTCATTTTCTCCGATAAAATAATGATCAATTAAATCCATTTCTGTTATTAATCCTAATTGTTGACCGCTATCATTAAGTACATAAAACATATTAAACTTCCCTGGTAATATTTTCTTGATTAGGTCTTTTACACGAAAATCACTACTTATAACTTGCCAGTGAATTGCTTGTTGATCTATTTCCGCAATCGAATCTCTTCGGCTACTTAAATATCTTAAAAATAAATAAATTTTTTGCTTATCTTCCTTAAATGTTGCTCCATAAATGAAAAATGATAATAAAAGAACCCAGATACCACTTATACTCTTTACAAGCAAGATAATACTTAACAGAGCCAATAACAAAGCAAAAACACGAGCAATTTTTAAAGCTAAAACAGTTCCTTCCGGAAAACCCTTCATTTTAACCAACCAGGCTCTTAAAACACGTCCTCCATCCAAAGGCAGAGCTGGCAGCAAATTAAAAGTCCCTATTATTATATTATATCTAAAAAGATCAAGTAAAATTTTAGATTCTGCTAATAAGCGCAAATTTATTAAATAATAAATCAATAGAGCAAATGCTAAATTGAATAAAGGACCAGCCAGAGCAATCAGAATTTCCTTTACAGGTGACATAGATATTAAGCCTCCATATTCAGCCATACCTCCAAAGGGAAATAATTCAACGGCTAACGGCTCAAATCCTAAAAAATAGGCCACCAATAAATGTACACTTTCATGCAAAAATACAAGCGTAAAACAAATTAATATTTTGTTAAGCTGTCCACCTAAGATAAAAAGGAAGACTACTAATAAAAAAACAGGGTTAATTCGAAAATCAAACCCCTGTTCCCCCATAAATAACCCACTCCCTTCAAAGTATATCTTATTAATCTACAGAGTGGATTATAACTTTAGAACATAATCTTATTTTTTCGAAGATTAATATTAATTACAATACCGACCGCAATCAAAGAACTAACCATAAATGTCCCACCATAGCTAATAAAAGGTAATGGGATACCAGTAATTGGCATCATCCCCATTGTCATACCAACATTTTCAAGAATGTGAAACAAAAACATAGCAGTAATACCAACTACTACCAGATAACCATATTGATCTTTAGCATTTCTAGCAACATTTAAAAACTGCCATAATAAAAATAAAAACAAAATTAAGACTACTGCTACACCAATAAATCCAAACTCCTCACCAATCACAGAAAAAATAAAATCTGTATGTTTCTCTGGTAGAAAATTCAACTGATTTTGGGTGCCAGCAAAAAGACCCTTACCAAATAGTTCACCAGAACCTAAAGCTATTTTGGACTGAATAATGTTATAACCGATCCCATATGGATCAACATTTGGATTGATGAAGACAATTAATCGATTTAACTGATATTCCTTTAAAAACGGAAGTGGTGTCCCAATAAAAAAATGTGAGACAATCATTAAAACTACCATTATAAAACCACCGCCAAAGAAAAAGGCCATAAATTTAACATTCCCACCACCAGCGAACATCATCACAATATAAATAAATAAAATTACTAATGAAGTCCCCAGATCATTCTGTAACAAAATCAATATAAAAGGAATAAATGCAACCAGAGATGGTTTAAACATCACTGTTAAATAACCTAAATCATCGGCATTATCATCAATTACTGCCGCCAGTACTAAAATAACCAATATTTTTGCAAGCTCAGAAGGTTGAAAACTTACAAGACCCAGGTCAATCCATCTTCTTCCCCCAGAAATTGTCTGCCCAATTCCCAGAATCACACCCAGTAATATAATTGTGCAAATATAGATAACCCAGGAATATTCTTTAAAAATACGATAATCAAAGAATTGGATTATAATAATTAATAATATTCCCAATATAGCTGCAATTGCCTGTTTTTGTAGATAGAGCATACTGTTATCACTATGTTGATTAACCTCTACTGCACTACTGATAATTAATAACCCAATCATAATCAATAAAATAACAATTAACGGTATGCTTACATTCAGATAGCGCAAAAATTTTCTGTTCCAGTTCATTGAAAACTCCTCTACTTACTTCCTTTGAGGGGGAAATTGGCAACAAGTGCCGTCATTTCCTCTTCCCTTTTTACATCCATTTCTATCTTTTGAGGGTCCACATCAATGTATTTTGTTAATACATCAATTAACTCACCCTTCATTGCCTCCATTTGTTCAGGAGTAAGCTTTATTCTGTCTTGAACAAGTACAAATTGCAATCTCTCTTTAGCAACACTTTTACTTGATTTGTCTTTACTATTTCTTAATCCCAGTAATTTTAGAAGATCGATTGTAGTTCCCCCCTTATATTAAGATAGACCAACTATTTTCTTTAATTTAGAAAAAAATGTAGCTTTTTCTAAACTCATTAAAGGTAACTCTTCTCCCATAATTCGTCTGGCAATATTTCTGAAAGCCTGTCCAGCTTGTGAATTTTCATTGAGAGCTACTGGTTCACCCCTATTTGTGGAAACAACAATCCCCTCATCATCAGGTACTACTCCCAGTAATTCAATAGCAAGAATTTCAATCATATCTTTAATATCCATCATATCGCCTTTTTTAACCATTTCAATTCTAATTCTATTAACTACTACTTCCGGTTTATGTAAACCCTCGGCCTCTAAAAGACCAATAATCCGATCCGCATCCCTAACAGCTGAAACCTCAGGAGTTGTTACTATAATAGCCCTATCTGCACCTGCAATCGCATTTTTAAAACCTTGTTCAATGCCTGCCGGAGAATCAACTATAACATAATCCATTTCTTCTTTTAAACGATCAATCACATTTCGCATCTGAGCCGGATTAACAGCTGATTTATCTCTTGTTTGAGCAGCTGGCAATAAAAAGAGATTTTCGTAACGCTTATCTCTAATAAGAGCCTGTTCTAGACGACAATTACCCTCAACTACATCAACAATATCATAAACAATTCTGTTCTCCAACCCCATAACAACATCTAAATTTCTAAGACCAATATCAGCATCTATTAAACAAACTCGCTGTTCCTGCATAGCTAATGCAGTACCAATATTTGCTGTAGAAGTTGTCTTACCAACTCCTCCTTTACCAGAAGTAATTACAATAGTTTTTCCAGACAATTCAATCCCCCACTTTCTAATTTCTTAATTTATCAACTACAATTTGACTTTTCTTAATATATGCTCTTTCAGGTGCTAGGTTATCCCCCTGACCCTCATCAGGTGGTCTGGAGATAATACTAGCTATCCGAAGTTGGGTAGGCTGCAGAGATAGTGCAACTACTTGCGCTTCTTCTCGTCCACCTGCACCAGCATGCACAACACCTCGCAGTTTGCCCAGCACAATGATATCACCACCAGCGATTACTTCTGCACCTGGATTAACATCACCAATAACTACAATATTGGTATGATACTTAATTCGTTGCCCTGAGCGAAGAGTACGTCTAATAAGTATCGTATCCTGGTTTTTATCATGACGCTTTTTTTTATTCTCTTTTGCAGTAAAATAAATTTGGTTTACATTTTCATATTTTCTGACAACTTCCATTAAATCACTCATCTCATTAATTGTCAGATCTCTACCGGCCAAATTTAGATAGATATCGACCCCTGTGAAAAAATCCCTTGCATCTTGTACATGCTGCTCTAAAGATGTCTTCACTTCTTCAAAATCTAAGCCAGGGCGAAAATTCATTATTACTCCTTTTGTTGTTACCTGGAACGAAAATGCTGAAACCATTAGTTTATTCACCCTCTTCAATAGTTATATATTCTCTGTTTAATTAGAATTTCCTTCCTGAAATGGGATTCTAAATACTTCATGGAATAATTTCATCATCGCAGATTTATTTTCTGATGCATTTGGTCGGGCATGATAATAAATATGAGGTCGATCAGTTTTTTTATTTACCAACCCAAAATAATATTCGAAAATACCTCTAGCAATGGGGACAGTGTAGGAACTTGACCCTCCATTTTCAAGAAAAATCAAAACAGCTACTTCTGGATTGTCTGCTGGAGCAAAACCACCAAACCAACCGTGATTTGCAGTAAACGTACCAGTCTGTGCAGTACCAGTTTTACCAGCAACTTTGATGGGAAAATCATTAAAATGACTTGATGCTGTACCATAGCTGGCATTAGTTACTTCAATCATTCCTTGTTTTAAGATTTGCAGGGTATTATTATCAAACGAAAAATCATGCATCAATTCCGGCTTGAAATCTACTATTAAATCACCAGCTTGATTAACCACTTTATCCACAATTCGAGGTCGATAAACTTTACCTTGATTAGCAATTGCAGCAATAATTTCAATCAATTGGATTGGGGTTGTCAATAATCCCCCTTGACCTATAGAAAGATTAACTGAATCTCCTGGATACCAACCTTGGTTAAAAACTTCTTCTTTCCATTTTTCATCAGGAACAAGCCCTGATTTTTCTCCCGGTAAGTCAATACCTGTTTCACTTCCCAAACCATAAAGACGAGCATATTCCTGTAGTTTATCTCCACCATATTTTTTATAAAGGTCATATCCCAATTGATAAAAAACAATATTATTAGATCTGGCAATTGCTTTAGTGAAATCTAAGTTACCCTCTCCACCAGAATGCCAGTTATTGAAAGGCCGAGACCAGCCTGGTAGATAATATTGACCAGAAGAATCATAAAAGTTGGTATCTGCTCTCACACCAAGTTCCTCGATAGCTGCTGTGCCTGTAACTAATTTAAAAATTGAACCTGGCGGTACAGCAGCCATAGTTGCTCTGTTTAATAAAGGATTAAAGGGATTATTGATTAAATTTTGATAATCCTTTTGACTTAATCCTTTCGCAAAAAGATTTAAACTAAAATCAGGAACACTTGCCATTGCCAGGATAGACCCTGTGTTAACATCCATTAATATTGCCGCTGCTCCAGTTGGACTTGCCATATCTTCGTCTTTAACAGCCATTTCTCTTAACTGTAAGACACTTCTTTCTAAAAATTCTTCTACTGCTTTTTGCAAAGTAAAATCAAGATTTAAAAATAAGTTATAACCAGGTCGAGGTTTTTTTATACCCAGTGTCTGAACCTTTTCTCCGATACTATTTATTTCAATCTGTTCTACACCTTCAATGCCATCCAAATAAAGGTCATATTCTCGCTCTAGACCAGTTTTACCGATCATATCTCCACCACTATAATCATATCCTGCTGCACTTAAATCTTTTAATTCTCGTTCGCTAATTTCACCTGTATAGCCTATTACATGTGATAGTGTCTCTGGATAAACATAATCTCTAACACTAGCTTCTTTCACAATAATACCTGGCAGCAAATCTTTATTTTCTTCAACCTTAACCAAAAGCTCTGACGTCATATGCCTTTTTAATAAAATTGGTTCAAGTTTTTTTCCGCTGCTTACTTTATTGTAAGTTTTGACCAGATCAGTTTCCTTTAATTCACTTAAGCTAGCTAAGGTATGCAAAAGCCGATCAGGTGAAAAGTTCGGTGGAATTTCATTTGGCAGCATGTATAAATTATAGGATAGTTTATTTGACACAAGTACTTTGCCGTTTTTATCCATTATCTTTCCACGTGGTGCATTAATCGGTCTAAGGGAAATTCGATTACCCTCAGATAATTCTTGATAATAATCTCCTCGCACCAACTGTAATTGTGCTGCTCGTCCAAGCAGCAAAATAAAAATAATAACTAAAGCAATCCTAATAACTTTGAATCTATCCACTATACCTGCCCTCCAGCCCGGTCGTAATAATAATAAAACACATAAAAGATAAAACCCACCAAAGCATTAATACCAGCTAGAGGTAAAATCACTTCTATAAGTACAGAAAAATAATTGACAGCAAAAATCAAATTTTCATTTAAAAGTATCACTAAGAATTCTTGAATTAGTGTACCAAGAAAAACAGTTAACGGTGGTATGACAAAATTCTCCCTAAAAAAGTGAGTTTCCATAAAACCAAAAACAAAACCCAGCAATAATTTTAAAAGAGTATAAACACCAAATGAACCAAAGCTAAATACATCCTGAATAATACCAGTAAAAAAACCAGCTATCATACCCTGTTTTCTCCCACCAACAATAGCACTAATAATAGTAATAATTAGGAGAAAATCAGGTACTAATCCAATATCAGGTAATAAAACCTTAATTGTTAACTGTAATATAATTAAAAAAATTATTAAAATACTATAAAGGAGCTCTCTTTTCACCACTATCTCCCCATTTAAAATTCTGTAATAACAAGCACTTCTTCAATAGTACGATTTGCGAAAAATAATTCCAAAATAGCTTTTTGAGATAGTCCATAATTAGCCTGTTTAACTTCTTTTACTTTTCCAATTGGCAGACCTTTTGGATAATTATCAGATAAACCAGAAGTTAAAATTAAATCACCTATTTCCATTTTCGCATCCCAATTAACATTATTAAATGTATTATATCTTTCTTCTTGCAGTTGACCTTTAACAAGACCAATTGTACGAGAATTGTTACTCTCTATGATACCTCCCACCACAAAGCCTGGATCATTGACAAGTTTTATTTGCGATGAGTCTGAACCAACATAATCAATCCTACCCACAAGTAAACCATTATAACTAATAACTGGCATTCTTAATTTAATGCCATGTTCTCTTCCCTTGTTAATCGTCATTTTTTTTTGCCAGGGTGAAGGAGCATAGCCAATAACACGAGCTCCCATTGTTTGGTAAGGAACTAATTCTTTAAAAGCCAATAATTCGCGTAACCTTTTATTTTCCCTTGCTTGCATTTGTAAACGGTTTATTTTTCTTTCAGCAGCAGCTAAATCTTTTTCCAACTCTTCATTTTCAGCCAATATTTTATTCAATTGGAAAATCCCCTGCCAATAATCACTGATTGTATTGTAAATGCCTGTTGTCAAATTTATTAATGGAGATACCAAATTATATATACCTTTTTCAACTATATTAAAATAAGGAATATTATAATCAGTTAAACTGACAATACCATATGCTGCAACTACCAAAACCAGTAAAACAATTAAAATAACTCCCGATCGATTGTAATTAGGCATCAACGACGCCTCCAGTTATGAAATTTTCTTAGGGGTAAGCAGTATCTTCTTGAGAGAATCAATCTCTTCAAGGGCAATGCCTGTACCTTTAGCAACACAATCAAGTGGTTCATCAGCAATATGAACAGGCATCTGTGTTTCTGCAATCAGTAATTTATCAAGACCTTTCAATAATGCGCCACCACCAGTCAAAATAATACCACGATCCATCACGTCTGAAGCAAGTTCTGGCGGAGTTTTTTCCAAGGTCATTTTCACAGCATCAATAATACTAAGAACCGGTTCTTCAAGCGCTTTCTGTATCTCTTCACCAGTTATTTCAATAGTCTTAGGTAATCCACTAACTAAATCTCTTCCTCTAATTTCTTTTGTACCCTGTGGTTCTTCTGCATAAGCTGCACCAATATCTATTTTTATCTCTTCAGCTGTTCTTTCGCCAATCATTAAATTATATTTTCTTTTTATATATTGCACAATCGAGGCATCCATTTCGTCACCGCCGATTCGGATAGAACGACTCGTAACAATACCTCCCAGTGAGATAACTGCTACCTCAGTTGTTCCTCCACCAATATCAACAATCATATTACCAGTTGGCTCATGCACAGGTAAATCTGCACCGATTGCAGCAGCCATTGGTTCTTCTATTAAATAAGCTTCTCTAGCACCAGCATGTAAGGCCGCATCAATAACAGCTCTCTTTTCTACTTCAGTAACTCCAGAAGGAACGCAAATTATAATTCGTGGCCGAACCATTCGACTACGTTTATGTGCTTTAGTAATGAAATATCTTAACATTGTTTCTGTTACATCAAAATCAGCTATTACACCATCTTTCATAGGGCGCACGGCAATAATATTACCCGGAGTCCTACCAATCATCTTTTTCGCCTCATCACCAACAGCAAGCACTTCTGTTCTATTTTCACGTAAAGCAACAACAGAAGGTTCTCTAATTAATATCCCTTTTCCCTTAATATATACAAGTGTATTCGCTGTACCGAGATCTACTCCCATATCGCGAGAGAAAGGTGCACTTAAGAACTTAAATACCATCTTTAATATAATTCCCCTTTCATATAATACCTTTTTCTTTCATACTAAAAAATATTCCATCTCCAATGATTAAATGGTCTAGTACTGGAATACCAATTAATTCACCGGTTTTAATCAATTTATTTGTTATCTGTAAATCATCTCTACTCGGTTCAGGTATACCACTAGGATGATTATGAATCAAAATCATAGCCGCACTACTTCTTCTAATCGCTTCTTTAAAAACTTCTCTGGGATGAACAATGGAACTGGCCAGTCCACCACGACTAATCTCTGGAATAGCAATTACTTGATTTTTTACATCAAGTAAAATAATCTTAAAAACCTCCTGGCCAAGATAACGCATCTCATTCATGACCAGTTGGGCCACATGAGAAGGATTATGTATTATCTCTTTTTCTTCAACATTTTTAACGACCAAACGATTACTTAATTCAAGTAAAGCTTTAATCTGAGCTGCCTTAGCTGGACCAATTCCTTTAACCTGCATTAACTCTTCACAACTTAAACCGATCAAATCTACAAGACCACCTGCATAATTAATCAAATCTTGAGCTAATTCTACAGCTGTTCTCTTCCGGCTGCCCGTCCCAATAATCAGGCCCAACAATTCTGCATTTGATAAATAGACAGCACCATCCAGCATTAATTTTTCGCGCGGTCTCTCTTCAACAGGTAATTCTTTGATAGTGAACCTATATTCCACGGCTCCCATCAAATTTTAGCTCCTTTCTCTTATAGAACTCCAATAGCAAACTCTTTTAACATCTTAGTCAGTAGATGAATTGGTAAACCCATAACAGTATAATATGAACCTCTTATTTCTTCTACGAAAATTCCACCAATCCCCTGGATACCATAAGCACCTGCTTTATCCATTGGTTCACCTGTTTTTATATATTTTTCAATATCTTCTAATTCTATTTCTATCATTTTAACTGTTGTCTGATCATGCTTTACTAACATTTTTTTATCATTTGTCTGATAAATTGCTATACTAGTAAAAACTTGATGTTCTTTCCCTTGTAACATCTCTAACATCTTCTTAGCTTCATTATGATCGGCTGGTTTTCCTAATATCTTATTATTGAAAACTACTATTGTATCAGCTGCAATAATTACTGCATCTTCAACCAAATTAGCTACTTTAAGTATTTTTTTCTGAGCTAATTTTTCAACCATTTCAACAGGCAAAAGACCATCATCTAAAGATTCATCAATCCTACCTGGTACAACAGTAAATTTTAGTTTTAACTGCTTTAATAATTCTTCTCTCCTGGGTGAAGCTGATGCCAAAACTAACTTTGACATGCCTAAACACCTCCTGAAATCTCTTTGGGCAGATAATCAGCAGTAAAATAACTTACTAAACCTACTCCGATACCAGTGGGTATTGCAAGTAAAGTTAAGAAAGGTAAATAATAAAATATAGCCGAATTCGAAATGACATATGCAGCCACTATAATCTGTCCTGTATTATGAAAAAATGCTCCTAACACGCTAACTCCAATTAAACTAAACTTGTTGCTTGCATAACGATAAGCAACATACATAACTAGAAAGCTTAACAATCCACCAGAAAAACTCAGATAAAAATTAATTGTCATAAAAGTCCCGGCCAGTAGTGAGCCCAGGATAATTCTTAATAAAACAATCTGCAACCCACCGCTAAAACCAAAAAATACAATACCTAGTAAGCTAACAATATTAGCCAACCCCAGCTTTGCTCCCGGAACAATTGCTGTCATAGGAAGCATTGTTTCTACAAAATGTAAAATCAAACCTAATGATACTAATAAACCAACGATTACAATTTTTCGAGTTTTATTCATAAAAAGCCCTTCTTTACAATAGATGCCGTATTATATAAAATTCAAGATAAGGAGTTAAAATCCTTTAATCAGTTTGCACTAATTATTCCCTTTTCTTTGCCGAAAAATAATCAAATTTGTTACTTTTCCAAAACCGGTCTTTCCCAATTATAAATACTTCTACTCCTTCAATCTTACTTACTATCTCTATCGCTCTTGCAGGTTCTAACATAAAAAGAGCAGTTGATAAAAGATCAGCTATCAAAGCCTGTTCAGCATAGACTGTTACAGACCTTAATTCATCGGCTGGATAGCCAGTTTTCGGATTAATTAAATGCGAATACTTTTTGCCATCTACTTCAAAATAACGCTCATAATCACCAGAAGTGGCCACTGCTCCTCTTGTTAATTTTAGAACGGGTTGACTAGTCAAAGGCTGTTCCCCTTTAGGTAACCTTATCCCAATCTGCCAGGAAGTTCCATCTATTTTTTTGCCAGAAACTTTAATATTACCGCCTGCATTAACAAAAACATGCTGATATCCTGCTTCTTCTAAAAGCTGAACTGCCTGATCAACAATAAATCCTTTTGCAATTCCACCTAGATCAATCTTTTGCCCGGGAGCAAGCTTTAAAAAATACTTTTTGTTTTCTTTAGTAATTTCAACCTGTTCAAAATTTACTAATTCTAAAACAGATCTAATTTCTGCTTGACTTGGCACTGTATTTCTACTATCTTTTCCAAAGCCCCAAAGATCTAATAAAGGAGCAATAGTAATATCAAAAGATCCATTTAAAAGATAATAATATTGTTTGGTTGTTAATATTATTTCAGCTAAACTTTTATTTATCTCTACTTTTTTACCCTCGGCCTGATTAATCTTACTAACCAAACTAAAAGCCTGGTATCTGTCAAACTGTTCTGCTTGATTTTTCAAAATATTAATTATCTGGTTAAGTTCAGCCTTTACTTCAGATCGATATTCCACTTTAATTTGGACAACAGTATTCATAAAATAAGTTGTTACTTCATAATAATCAGATTTACTAACTTGATTATAATATAAACTGCTTATCAGGATTAAAACAACTAAAAATATTAATATAATAATTTTCTTCCATCTACCAGGTAATTCCATCTAGATCTCCTTCACTAGTCTCTATCCAGATGCTAATCTGATTTGGTACACAAATAATAACTGGGCCTGGTTCTGAAATCCAACCAGTCTTTTCACAGATTTTTTGTGGATCTTCCTCAGGTGCTTCCAATAACCTGACACGACCTTGTTCTGCCTCAATTATACTTATACCAAGCGGACCTGCAGCTTCAACTAATTGAGTTTTTTCATAAGTTTTAACCATTGGAATTCTTTTTACAGTCTTCGACCCAGATTTAATGACAATTATTAATTCATCTTCATCATAATTTTCAGCCATAAATCCAAGTGGAGCAAAAATAATAATTAGACTAAATAAAACAATTCCAGCTATAAGTATTTTATCATAAAAGGTAAAATAATCCAATATTTTCACTGTATTCACCACTTATAAACTTGATTTTGTCTATCAAATATCATTTTAACATCTTTTTTGTCTGATGTCCATCATAGGTGCAGGCACGATAGTGTCAAGTTACTTTTGGATTTAGAGAAGACTCCCTTTTTGTAATTATTAAATAAACTGCCTTAATGAATTTGTTCAGTCGCAAATAATTCACTCAGTATTCCGTTTAGCTCGCTCATGGGGTGTATTAAACTCGCTTTGCTCAGACAAAATACACCCTATTCATTCACTCACTTACTCCATACTTGCTCATTATTAAAACTCCCATCACAATTATTAAGCAGTTTCTTAATATAATTAATAAACCAATGATTTCATTGCTCTAAATAGTTCAGTAACCTTAGCTATATAACATTAAAAAGCCCGGTTTTCTAGAAAAAGAAAACCGGGCTTTTATTTAAAATATTTTATTTATACTCAAGATCAACTGCATCTACATTACAAGCTTCGTAACAAAGTCCACATTGAATACATTTTTCCTGGTCAATCTCATGTTGTTCTTTAAGTTCACCAGAAATAGCATCCACAGGACAAGCTTTAGCACATAATGTACAGCCTACACATTTATCATTAATTTCAACATGTTCAATCAATTTACCATTAAACTCGATTGTACCAGTAGGACATTTTTCAGCACAGAGACCACAATTAACACACTTATCATAATCAATAACCGCTAAATTATCTTGCATTTCAATTGCATCAACTGGGCAGGTTCTAACACAGATACCACAGCCTATACAACCTACTTCACAAATTTTCCTAACCTCTTTGCCAGGACTATGTGAAGAACAACGAATATGATTTTGCGCTGATAATGGAGCAAGTAAAATAATGTTTTTAGGACATTCAGTCACACATTTTCCACAAGCTGTACATTTTTCTGGATCAATGATAGGTAGACCATTTTCACTCATAGTTATTGCATCAAAAGGACAGACAGCCTCACAATCACCAAAACCCATACAGCTATATTCGCATAACTTTGTTCCACCATTGACAGTATTTGCCGCATTACAAGTTTTAATCCCCTGGTATTTTCCCTTCTGTCTTGTCTCTTTATTGCCTCCACCACAAAGTAGTTGGGCAACTTCTTGATCTGATTTACCAGCTTCTGTGCCAAGGATATCAGCAACATTTTTTGCAACTGTCTCACCGCCAACTGGGCATCCGTTAACCGGAGCATCACCTTTAACTACAGCTTCAGCAAAACTGGCACAGCCTGCATAACCACAAGCACCACAATTTGCACTTGGTAATACCTCTTCTACTTGATCTATGCGTGGATCTTGCTCAACCTGAAACTTTGTAGCCGCAAAACCCAATCCTGCTGCTAGTAATGCAGCCAGACCTCCCATACTAATTAAAGAATATATATATATAGAATCCATTTATTATTATCACACCTCACTTACATTGAGATTAGGCCAGAGAAGCCCATAAAAGCCATGGCCATAATACCAGCAATAATCAGTGTAATTGGTACGCCCTTTAATGATTCTGGCACATCACCAAACTGGAGGCCTTCTCTTAGACCTGCCATCAATACAATTGCCAGTGTAAAACCGACACCTGCACCAAAACCAAAGACCACACTAGAAATAAAGTTATACCCATTTAATGGTATTAAAAGAGCTAAACCTAAAATAGCACAGTTAGTTGTAATTAAAGGTAAAAAGATACCAAGTGCTTTATATAAAACTGGACTAGTCTTTCTGATAAACATTTCTACAAATTGTACTAGAGAAGCAATAACTATTATGAAAGAAACATATTGCAAAAATGGCAGATTAAAAGCTTCCAGAATAAAAGTATTAATCAACCAAGTGGAAGCAGCAGTTAGAGTCATAACAAAAGTTGTTGCTAATCCCATACTAAAAGCAGTTTCTACCTGTTTAGATACCCCAAGGAAAGGACATATTCCTAGAAATCTAACCAGAATAAAGTTATTTATTAATACTGTACTGACAAAAAGTAATAAAACTTGAGAAAATTGTTCCATTGATTAACCCTCCCTGCTGATGATATTCATAATTCCAACCAGTATCCCAAGACTGATAAAAGCACCGGCAGGTAGAACCATAATAATCATCGGTTTATACCAGGCACCTAGAATT
This sequence comes from Halanaerobiales bacterium, assembly GCA_016278485.1. GTDB lineage: Bacteria > Bacillota > Halanaerobiia > Halanaerobiales > Halanaerobiaceae > JADQBT01. Next base: position 36,156 of record JADQBT010000018.1, on the reverse strand, counting down.
TGAAGACCAAAGATTGAACCCATTCCCAAGAACTCACGAATGGCACCTAACAGAGTAAGAGCCCAAGTAAAACCAAGGCCCATCCCCAATGCATCTGCTATTGAACGATGCACAGGATTCTTAGAAGCAAAAGCTTCCTGACGACCTAAAATTAAACAGTTTACTACAATTAATGGTACAAAAAGACTTAAAGAAGCTGCAATGCTTGGAAAAAATGCTTTGAGAAAATAATCTACAAATGTTACAAATGTTGCAATAATCAATATATAACTAGGAATTCTCACATTACTTGGAATTAACTTCTTGATAGTAGAAATAACAATCTCAGAAGAAAGCAATACAAATAAAGTAGCAATCCCCATTGCCAGCCCATTTTCAGTTGTATTCGTTACTGCCAGAGTTGGACACATACCTATAACTAAACGAAATATAGGGTTTTCTTGCCAGAGTCCATTCTTAAAATCATTGATAAGTTGACCGGCCATTAGGCTCCACCTCCATATGCCTGCTGGATTTTCTGAATAGCATTTTCAACAATGATAGTTACTTTTTCAGATGAAATTGTTGCACCTGAAATAGCTTCAACCTGCATTGGATCAGTTGGTTCTCTTTTGACTACTTGATACTCTCCAAAAGGTTTATTCGCAAAATTGTTGCGATAAGCTTTCTCGGTTATGCGAGCACCAAGTCCAGGTGTTTCCTGATGATTTAAAATACTAATCGTATTTATTTGCTGTTTAGACAAATCAACACCAACCATCAATTCAATATTACCCTGAAAGCCACCACCAGTAACAACCATTGCCACACCAACACGACTATTAGCACTATCATAACCTTCAAAAAATGTCATACCATCTTTTGTAACTTCTTGATATCTTTCTGCCTCTGGCAGCACCGTAAATACAGCTGCTTCTTGTGCTTTTGCTTGATGTTTTTCGATATAAGGTGTCGTCCATTGATAAACAAAAGCCAATAATATGGCAGAAACAATACCAATCACTGTCAGAGTTATAATTAAACCACTTGTTTTATTATTCATCTATTTCACCTCTCCCAGTGAACGAGGTCTTGTATATCTATTAATAAGTGGTACCGCTGTATTCATTAGTAATATTCCATACATAACTCCTTCAGGATAACCACCCCAAAGCCTAATTACAACAACTATTAAACCAGCACCAAAACCAAATAGCCAACGTCCACTTTTAGTAACAGGAGATGAAACCATATCTGTTGCCATATATAAGGCACCCAGCATCAAACTACCTGCAAAAAGATGAAAAATAGGATTCTGACCAAATACAAGAGTTAAAAGAAAGACTGTCCCAATCATTCCGGCCGGAATTCGCCAATTGACATAACCTTTATATAATAAATAGGCAAAACCAATCAACAGGGCAAAAGCTGATGTTTCACCCAATGAACCACCTATATGACCGACAAATAACTGCCAGACATCTGTCATTATACCTTGCATCTTAAATAAGTTAAGTGGAGTTGCTGTTGTCTGTCCGTCTAATTGCCAAGTTGTCATCAGTACTGGATAAGCAGCCATTAAAAAAGCTCTACCTACTAAAGCTGGATTAAATGGATTATGCCCTAAGCCACCAAAAACCTGCTTACCAAGACCAATGGCGACGGCACTACCTACTAATACAGTCCAGAGAGGTATAGTTGGTGGAAGTGTCAAAGCTAGTAATACACCAGTTACAACAGCACTCCCATCAGCAATTGTTACTTCTTTTCCTCTTACATTTTGAAAAATATATTCGGTAGCCACTGCACCGAGCACACTGACCAAAATAATTGCTACGGCACGAAAACTAAAATAATATACTGCTGCCAGGACAGCCGGAAGTAATGAGATTACTACCGTCCACATGATCTTGCTGACAGAATCTGTTGCCCTGACATGTGGTGAAGATGTTACTATCAGTTGCTCATTATTCATATTGCTCCTCCTTACCGTTCTTCTCGCTGTCTGGCCTGAACCTGTGCTTTACCCATCCGCAAATGATGTACAAGTGGAATCTTTGCTGGACAAACATAAGAACAGGAGCCACATTCAATACAGCTCATAATTTGATAATCTTCAAGTTCATCTAACATTTCATTTTTACTATAATTCATCAGCTGTGTTGGCATCAAAAATACAGGACAAGCATCCACACAGCGAGCACACTTGATGCAGGGAGATGGTTCATAGTCATCTACTTCTTCCTTTGTTAATACAAGAATACCTGAACTACCTTTAACCATTGGTATATCCAGTTGTTTCTGGGCAAAGCCCATCATTGGACCACCCAAAATAACCTTACCTGGTTTACCTGCAAATCCTCCGGCCTGCTCGATTAATTCATTAACCAGCGTGCCAACTCGAAAAATTAAGTTTTGCGGCTCAGCAATACCATGGCCTGTAATTGAAACAGCACGCTCAATTAGAGGGATACCCTTTTGAATTGCATCAGCAATTGCGACAGACGTAGAAGTATTATTAACTACTACACCCACATCAAGTGGTAAGCCACCAGCAGGAACCTCTCTACCCAAAATAGCTTCGACTAACATTTTTTCGCCACCTTGAGGGTATTTAGTTTCTAAAATTTTAACTTCTATATTACCTTCATTAGAAGTTACCTTTTCCATGGCTGCAATTGCTTCTGGTTTATTTACCTCAATACCAATAAAGCCTTTTTCAACTCCAACCGCTTTCATAATTGCCTTCAGACCAAACAAAACATCTTCTGGTCTTTCAATCATAATCCGATTGTCTATTGTAAGGTAAGGTTCGCATTCTGCCCCATTTAAAATTACATATTCCACATTTTTTTCTTTAGGAATAGATAATTTAACATGAGTCGGGAACATGGCGCCTCCCATACCTACAATACCAGCATTTCTAACAATATTTCTGATTTCATCTCCAGAAAGTTGCTCTAGATCAGCATGTGATTGCAAATCACTCACAAAATTATCTTCAGCGTCAGCTGCTATTACAATTGCTTGTGCTTTACTACCTCCTGGTGTCATAACTTTTTTAATATCTTTGACTTTTCCTGAAACAGATGCATGAACAGGTGCAGATACAAAACTTTCACTATCCCCAATTTTTTGTCCCATTTCCACATGGTCACCTTTTTTAACCAGTGGCTCCAAAGGAGCTCCAATATGTTGTTGGAGGGGAATTACCACCTGTTCAGGTCTTTTCGCCTTTTTCAGGGGCTTGTCTGCTGTCAATTCTTTATTATAATCTGGATGGACACCCTGTTTGAAAGACAAGATACTCACGATATGTTTCACCCCTTAATGTTTTTAAATGACAAATCAATAATCTTTTTGTAATCTATTTAACACAATTATTCTGTTCTGGATAGATGAAATAACTCCTGCAAAAACATAAAAAGATTAAATATTTTGTCATATTATAAAATTTTTATTTAATTCTTTAACATGTTTATTGTATCTTAAATGTTCTTGAAGAACAATAGTATTATCTTAAAAATAACTAAAAAAAAATCCCACTTTATTAGTGGGCAATAAAAGCATTGTAACCTAATGCCTCTACATCTTTTTCAATTTCTTCGGCCGTATCTCTGTTAGTAGTAGCTTCAATTTGCACTTTGTGAGGTGAATTATTTGTAACTACAACCTGAAATCCTTTTGCTTCTAACTCATTTTTAAGTGCAACCGCATTATTATAATTAGCAAAAGCTCCTACCTGAACCGCAAAAACTTGACCGCTAATCTGTTCTTGTACATCCTCTGTATCTTCTTCTGGTAGAGGAGTTGGCTGATTATCTCTTTTTATAGAACTTGACTCCTGAACCTGATTAGATTCATCAGTTGCTGGATTATCTGTTATAATTTCTTCTTCAATAATTTCTTGTTGTACAACCTGTTGTGTCCCCGTATCCCCTGTCACCACTTGAATTAACCAGTTTCCTAATAAATATCCTATAAATACTGCCAATAGGGCCATAATGATAATCATCATTGTTAAAGAAAAATTACTTTCTCTATTCATTCTGGCACACTCCTTTCTTTACTACTATTATGATATATTTTTTTTAATTATACCTGAGAACAAAATCTTTTTGCTGCCATTCCTGCTTCAACTACTGTAAAAAAAGAGCCTGCTATTACGATCAAGGTCTTTCCCAACTGCTTATTTTTGGCAAAAGCTGCTTCTACTGCTTGATCCAAATCAGGATAAATTTGTTTTGCAAATCCAGTATTAGCAAAATATTTCTCCAACTCACAAATTGAAATTGAACGAGAACTATTATTTTCCGCTAACATAAAAATTGTATGCTTTTCAATCCTTTTTAATTCATTTAACACACCTGGTAAATCTTTATCATTAAGCATGGAGAAAATAAAAATAATCTTTTGATAATCTTTATAATTAGCCAATAAAAAATCAGTTAGACTAGCCATTCCGGATGGATTATGCGCACCATCAATAATTACCTGAGGCTGTGTACAGATTACTTCTAATCTGCCAGGCCACTTAACTGAAGCTAATCCATGCCTAATTTCTTCTTCTACCAGAGGAAATTCTTTTTCCAAAATTCTAGTCACAAGTAAAGCTGCTGCTGCATTTCTAGCCTGATGTTCTCCATTTAATCCTAAACGATATGCGTGAATTTGATTACTTTCTTCAAATCTTAAATAATTATTATTAATAGAATTAGACCCACTAATTTTCTTAAGATAATAGTCAGTTTCATACAGTTTACTATTTTTGAGATTTGCTTGTTCTTTTATGACCTGCCTGGCATCAAAATCAAGTACTGAAGAAACAATTGGCACTTCATTTTTAATAATACCTGCTTTTTCAAAAGCAATTTTTGCTGTTGTTCTGCCAAGCAATTCAGTATGTTCAAGATCAATACTTGTAATTACACTAACCAATGGTTTTATTACATTTGTGGCATCAAACCGGCCGCCAAGACCCACTTCTAGAAACACAAGATCAAGTTTCTGACGAGAAAAATATAGAAAAGCCAGTGCAGTAATAACTTCAAAATAACTAGGCTTATTAAATTTATTTGCCATCTCCATATCTTTAACTATTGGTTTAATTTCTTCCAGTAAGCGTTCTATTTCAGTGCGGGAAATAGTTTTTTGTTGAACTTTAATTCGCTCATTAAAATGATAGAGATGAGGTGAAATATAACTGCCCGTGCGATACCCAGCAGCCTGGTAAATGCTCTCCAAAAATGAGACGGTAGAGCCTTTGCCATTGGTTCCACCTACATGGACTACTGATAAATTATTTTGCGGATTACCAAGTCGTTCTAAAAGTGTATTAATTCTTTCGAGTCCTGGCTTATATCCACCTTTACTTCCAAATTTGTCAAGACTATTAAGATATTTATAAGGATTCATTTTTGACACCTATCTTTCATCTTTAATAAATTATCACTTGCAAGCCACTTGTTAAATAAGGTAAAATATAACTACTAAGAATCTTGCGGAGGTTATATCATGTCATTATTAGCTATATCATTTTTTTCACTTTTCTTTGCTCAATTTCTTAAAATATTCACTTCACATCCTCATAATCTTGGCCGCGCATTTGAATCAGGCGGCATGCCTAGTTCCCACTCAGCTTTTGTTTCAAGTTTAGCTACTACAGTTAGTCTAAAATATGGATTTAAATCTGATATATTTGCCATTGTTGCAGTCTTTTCTTTAATTGTAACCTATGATGCCAGTGGTGTAAGGCGAGCTGTAGGAGAACAAGCAAATGTTATTAATCGATTAATTAAACACCTTGATATTAAAAAAATTGAAAAAGAAAAAGGCCGTCAAATTATAAAAGAAGATCTTAAAGAATTAATCGGTCATACTCCTGTAGAAGTTATTTTTGGTATTTGTTTAGGAATTCTACTTGCTCTTTTGAACTGGTGGATTTTTTATTAAATAAAATTTTCAATTTATCTCCTGCATTTATTTTGTCCGAAAAAGAACTTTCTTTATCATTAATCAAAATACGTACTTCTTCTTTTAGTGAATCAGATAAATTATAGTTAATTAACTTTAAGACTCGATTGATTGTCAGCTTCTTTTTTTGAAATTTTATTTCATCTCCAGCTTTGATTCTATAGTCAAAATTTACTACCTCTCCATTACAGATGATCTTATTGCCAGCAGCTGGTAATTTCAACTCACTATTATTAAAAAAGAACCTAATCTCTTCCGCTGTGCCAGGTTCGCAGATATCAGTTAGACAAGGGGGTTCATTACTTATTTTTTCTATTTTTAATGAAAGCTGATCTTTTAATTTGCTATCTAGGTCAATCGGTTCATTCTTATTTTTTACCAGATAATTTCCCATATAAAAGTGCTTTTGTTGCCCATTAAAAGTATATGATTTTCTAGTACAGACCAAATTCTCAGGTGATATTTCTAATAGGTCAGCAACACCTTCTCTGATTGTTTCTAAAGGCCTACATCTAATTTCTGCTCCATCTTTTAGTTTTTGCTCTGGATTAACTAAATTACCATTCTGGTATATTTTAGTTTTGAGTTCAATAGGATTACCATCTACTCGTAACTGAAAACTCTGTTGCATTTTTCCTGGCAGAACATCTCTAATAAGCACCTTAGCATCTTCACCTGACTCTGCAGGTATAAAATCAATTTCATCACCAGTATTTATACGTGCCTGCAAATCAGCTTCTTCTCCATTTAACTTAATTATTCCTGGCTGACCTAAAGAACCTTTAATAGATTTAAGTTCATCATTAATTGTATAAGTAATACCTCTGCCAGGCCGAGGTGATAGTAGTTTAATATCAACTTCTGCAGCAAGTAATGCATCAGAAATTGTTGGTCTGGTTAGGGAGAAAAGCTGTTGCTGTTCTCCATTAACAACCACTTCCATAAATACAGCCTGCTGTTCACTCTGATGATAACTAACAGCTATCCCCAGTGGTGTTAAAGTTTGCGTCCCATTAACACCTGCAATATTTCCACTAATATTTTTAAGATCAGTTGCATCTCTAATCCCAACTCTTGCTTCTGGAAGTTCAAGTACATTTGCCAATTTATTTTGTAATTCTGGAGTCAAACTTCCTCCTCCAATACAAATAATAGCCTGAGGGGTTTTCTGATTTATTTTAATGATTTCTTCTTTTATCAGCTCAGAAAGTTTTTCCACTTGAGGTTCAATTGCTTGTAAACCTTCTTTACTAGAAATTTTCACTTCCATTCCTAATACATTTTTACAGCTTAATTCAGCTTCATCTAATAGAGATCGCTTAATACTTTCAGCTGATTGATAGTCTATTAAATAGTTTTCTGCAATGGCTTCTGTTATTTCATCACCTGCAAATGGAACCATAGCATAACCAATAATTGATCCACTCCTGGTCACAGCAATATCAGCTGTTCCCGCTCCAATATCAATTAATGCTAAATTAAAATTATACATTTCTGGTGGAATAACAAGCAAAGAAGCAGCAATTGGTTCAAGTGTTAAATAGTCAACAGAAAGTCCAACTCTATTAATAACTGATAACAATGAATCAACTACAATCCTAGGTAAAAAAGTTACAATCATTTCAACTTCCATTTTTTTGCCACGTTGACCAATTAGATCAGCCAAAAATATATCATCAAGCCGGTACTCAACCACACTATAGCCAACAAAATGATAATCTGAAGGACGTTCTTCTCCTGCAACTGTGGCCAGATTTTCTTGAGCTTTTTGCACAGCAGAAAATTCAAGTGTCTGAACATCTTCTCTGCTAAGATATTTTTTATTTGCCAGATCAATATGATGTTCTGTTCTGATTGTTTTTAAAGCACGACCAGCGGCTGCAATGGCGACTTTTTCTAAAGTAACCTTATTTCTTTCTTCCAGACGAGTTTTGATGCGAGCTACCTGTTTTGCTACTTCTCTAACATTATGAATTTGACCATCAAGCATTGCTCTTTTCTCATGTTCAATAACTTCCGCATCTACCACTTGGTAGCTATCATCCTGAAAGTCTAGCAAAACTCCTATCACTGTTCGAGTTCCGATATCAAGCGCAAATATTAAGTCATCCTGGCTATTCACAGTTTGAACCCCCTGTAATAAATTCTCTTATTGCTGATTATATAATTCGATAATTTTTGCTCATTACCTGCAAAAAATGAAAAAACAGGGCAGATTAATCACCCTGTTAAGACAATTTTCCTTATTTTCACTTTAAGAATGTCAATTTAAGACAGTTTCTTTAATATCTTTTCAGCTACTTTAGCTGGTGTAAAACCAAAATCTGCTGCCACTTGTTCACCAGGAGCTGATTTACCGAATGTCTCAACACTTATTAAAAGATCATCATGATTAATCAAACGATACCAACCTCGACCTTTTCCTGCTTCCAAAGCAATTCTTAATTTGGCATCTGGTAACTCTGTGGCATGCCCTTCCTCGATATATTGTTCAATATCTGGTAATGAAACCACCTGACAAGAATGACCTTTTTCTCTCATTAAGGCAGCTGTTTCTACAGCCAAGGCTACTTCACTACCACTTGCTAAAAAGAGTAGCTCTGGGTCTGCTTCTGACTCTACAGTATAACCACCCTGGAAAATTGCTGCCTGACCAGCCTCTTTCTCCAGATGAGGTAATCCCTGTCTTGTTAATATCAATGCTGTTGGACCATCAGTTCTTTCCATAGCCTGAACCCAAGCTGCCTTTGTCTCCTCTTCATCAGCAGGTCTTAAGACTTTCAGACCAGGAATTAAACGAAGAGATTCAACTTGTTCAACCGGCTGATGGGTTGGCCCATCTTCCCCAATATAAATAGAATCATGAGTAAATACATAAATTACTGGTTGTTTCATCAAGGCTGATAATCTTATCGCAGATCTCATATAATCGGAAAAGACAAGAAAAGTAGCTACAAATGGGCGTAAGCCTCCATGTAAAACCATTCCATTTGCAATTGCCGCCATGGAAAATTCTCTTACACCAAATCTAATATTGCGACCACTATAATCATCTTTTTGAATTTCACCATATTTATCAAGGTATGTCTTAGTAGATGGAGCTAAATCTGCTGAACCACCTACAAGATAATCAACCAGGTCTGCAACTTTTGTTAAAGCCTTACCAGAGGCTTTTCTGGTAGCTTCCGGTGCACTAATTTCTAGGTTCATAATATCATCTCGGAAATTTTCCGGTAGAATAAGACCGTTACCATTATCCCATTTTACTTTAAGTTCTGGATTTGCAGCTGACCATTTCTCAAACTTTTCTTCCCAGGCCAATCGTTTTTCCTGCAATTTTGCTTTTCTTGTTTTAAAAAACTCTCTAACTTCAGCTGAGACATAAAACTTTTTATCTACAGGTAGACCAAACTTTTCTTTTAAACCCTTAATTTCATCTTCTCCAAGGGGGGCACCATGAGCATCACTTGTATCTTGTTTTTTGGGAGCACCATAAGCAATATGAGTGTTAGCAACGATTAAACTTGGTCTATTAGCATCTTCTTTTGCTGCCTCAATCGCTTTACGAAGAGAGTCTATATCATGTCCATCAACTTTTATAACATGCCAGTTAAAAGCTCTAAAACGATCTGCAACTGATTCAGTAAAAGCTAAATCAGTCTTACCTGCAATAGATATTTCATTATCATCATAAATAGCTATCAATTTACCAAGCCCTAAATGACCAGCAAGTGAAGCTGCTTCACTAGAAATACCTTCCATCATACAACCATCACCAAGAATGGTATATGTATAGTGATCAACAATATCAATTTCTTCTGTATTAAAACGGGCAGCCATCATTCTTTCGGATAATGCCATACCAACCGCGTTAGCAAATCCCTGCCCAAGTGGGCCAGTCGTTGTTTCAACTCCATCTGTTTCCCTGTATTCGGGATGACCAGGTGTTGGAGAATCTAATTGACGAAAATTCTTTAAATCATCAATGGAAAGATCATAGCCAGCCAGATGTAAGAATGAATAAAGAAACATTGATCCATGGCCAGCAGATAATGCAAAACGATCTCTATCAGGCCATTTTGGGGCTGAGGCATCAAAGTTCATTAATTCACCAAAAAGCAAAGCACCAATATCCGCACAACCAATTGGCATGCCCGGATGACCCGAATTAGCTTCTTCTACACCATCTGCAGCAAGTCCTCGCACAATATTTGCAACTTTTTTTAACAAGAAAATTCCTCCTTTAAGTTTTCCTACTTCATTTTAAGTATATTTTAACTATAATTTTACAAATTGTCCAGTAAACCAGTAGACAAAATCTTATTTACTATATTTTTCTTTGAACCTAACAGGTTTATAATTAATAATTATAATACCAATTGAAACAAGTAATAATGCAACAAAGATCATAAAAGTTACAGACTCTCCTGCTAAGAAAAGGGCAGATAACAGTACACCACTCACTGGCGTCATAAATTTAAAACTTGTAATATAACCAAGTGGATTATATTTAATAAGTGTATACCAGATTGCAAATGCCGCTGCTGAAACAAAAGCAAGATAAAATAATAATACACCTGCTACAGGAGTAAAAGAAAGACGATCTAGACTACTTTTTTGCAAAGAAAATAATAATAATAGCATTGAACCAAAAAACATCTGCCAAGCTGTAATTAACATCGCATTCAGCTGACCGGATAGTTTTTTAGCTAAAAAACTTCCAGCAGTTGAAACTACAGCAGCTAGCAATAAAAAACCTTCTCCTTGTAGATCAAAAGTAAAACTAAATTCACCTCTACTTAAATTAACTAACACTACACCCGAAAATCCTGCCAGAAGGCCTAACCATCTTTTAATTGATAATTTGTCATTATCATAAACAAAATGTGATGCAATTACTGTCATAAATATACCACTTGTCATGATGATTGAACTTTTCACACCAGTTGTCCTGGCCAGACCATTATAAAAGAAAAAATACTGTAGGCCAGTCTGTAAAATACCAAGCATAATAAGGGGTATTAAATAATCCTTAATATTAAAGATTATTTTTCTCTCTTTTGAAAAAATAAGAGGAGAGAATAATAGCAGAGAAGCCAGCAAAAACCTTAAAGAAGCAAAAAGCATCCGGTCAAATGAGTTCACATCTAATGGCATAATTATCTTATAACTAATTTTCAAGGATGGAAATGCTGTTCCCCATAATATGCAAGCTGTAATAGCCAGTAAAGGCACCTGCCATTTTCCAGTAAAAATCTTCTTAATTTGCATGTCTGTTCTCCTCACTTATTCTTTTCTGTAACTTTGATTTTAATACAGGTTTAACTGTTGCTGCATAGATTCCATAAATAATGAATAATCCCCCCAGCGTTGAATAGAAACTAATTACATCTCCGAGCAGAATCCAGGCCAAAAAGGTAGTCAAAATTGGTTCACCTAAAATAGTTATTGAAACAAGTGAAGATGGAATATATCTTACTGAATAATTTAAGACTGAGTGCCCAATTAAAGTAGGACCTAAAGCCAGAGCCAAAAAGATATAATGGTTGACTGATCCATAGACTGTAAAATCTATACCTCTAATCAATACTGTCAAGCCTAGAAATAATGTCGTATAACAATAAACTATATATAAATAAGGAAAATAATCAATTTCGTCTCGCAAAGTTCTACCAACAAATAAATAAGATGCAGCAAAAAACGCGGCTGTTAAGGCTAAAAGATCTCCAAAAAGTCTAGTAAAAAGAAAATGAATATCTCCAATACTAATCACAAGGCTACCAACTAAGGCCAACAGTATCCCACGTATAACACTTTTATTAAGATCCTCACGGGCAAAGAAATACTCAAGTATGACGGAAAAAAGCGGCTGCATAGCAATAAAAATTACTGAATTTGCAACACTAGTATATTTAAAGGCTGTAAACCAGAGAAAAAAATGAATAGCAAGTAAAAATCCAACTAAGGCAGGACGAAAATCCAAAAAATATTTTAGTTGACTTTTCTTTTTGAATAGAAAAAAAGGTGTCAAAATTAAGATACTGTAAAGCATACGAAAAAATGCGATAATTAAAGGGGGGGCTGTAGAGACTTTAATCAATATCCCAGAAAAAGAGATAACAAATACTCCTATAAATAATAATAAATAAATCTGTTTCTTATCTTTTACCACGGACTCACCCCACCTATTTTATATTTTTATTTTTTTACTTAATTTACTGCAGGAAAGATTTATCGTCTGATCTCTGTGCGTAAAGTTTATCTTCTCTCCCCCTAATAATAAATAACTAACCTCTTTATTATTGACTTCAACTTCTAACTGGCTTTTTTTATATCTAATTCTAAACTTATAACTATCCCATTTTTTAGGTATAGTGGGATTAAAATATAAATTTCCATTTTCAACTCTCATACCACCAAAACCCTGTATTAGAGCAAGCCAGGTGCCACCCATACAAGCTGTATGTACTCCTTGATATGCATTTTCGTTATAATCATCTAAGTCTAGTCTTGCGGTTTGCATAAAGTAATTAAATGATTGTTCAGCATAACCTATTTCATTAGCAATAATACTATAAATAGCTGGTGACAATGAGGAATCATGAGTAGTTTTAGGTTCATAAAAATCATAATTGGCTTTTTTAAGCTTTTGAGAAAACTTAGCACCTAAAAGTAACATTAGCAAAATAACATCAGCTTGTTTAATAACCTGGTAACGCCAAATAATCAGAGGATGCCAATTTTTAACTAAAGGTAGTTCATTTACAGGAATACTATCAACATGGATTGGATCTTTATAAAGAAATGAATCATCCTGAGGAATTATATTTAACTCCTCATCAAAAGGCAAATAAACATCTTCAGCCAATTGTTTCCAATTGGCAACTTCATCTTCATCTAAATTTACCCGTTCTGCCATCTTTGCATACTTATCACCAGACCTATTTTTTACTTCTCTAGCCATCTTAGCAGCTATTTCCAGATTGAATTTCGCCATATAATTTGTAAAGGCATTATTATTAACCCCTGGTTTATATTCATCTGGTCCACAGACAACATTAAAACAAAATTTGTTATTTCTTTTTTCAATATAACTACCCCGACTAGCCCACATGCGAGCAGTTTCTACAAAAATTTCTAAACCATAATTATCTATAAAATCTTGATCTCCTGTTACTTGGTAATATAGATAAATTGCATAAGCAATATCTGCATCAATATGATATTGGACAGTTGAACCCATAAAAAAACCGGAAGCTTCATTTCCATTAATTGTCCTCCAGGGATAGAGCGCTCCATCCAGGCGCATTCTTCTGGCATTAATCTTTGCCTTGTCAAGTGTGTAGTATCTATAAAGGAGCAAATTCTTAGCAACTTCTGGGCGTTGAAAAATATAAAAGGGTAAAATATATGTTTCGGTATCCCAGAAGTAGTGCCCCTCATAATACTCTCCTGTCAAACCTTTTGCCGCTACACTTGTTCTTCCATTCCTACCTGTAGATTGCAGAATATGAAATGAATTAAAACGAAATGCTTGCTGTAAAGCAGGATCTCCCTTTATTTCGATATCAACATCTTCCCAGTATCCTTGCATAAATTTAGTCTGTTCACTACTAAGTCCATCATAACCAATAATAGCAGCTTTAGCCAACTCAGCCCGGGCCTTTTCAAGCGGTTTTTCACCATTGCGTTCAGCATAATTTACTGCAACAATCTTACTTATACTATACTCTTCACCCTCTATTGCGTTTAGATTAAATATCCAATCAATCCTATTACTTGATTCCCTACTTTCTAACTTCCACTCTGCTCCCCCCATTTTTTTGAGGATATGTTCAACAGCAAAGCCGATTTCAAAACCAGTACTTTTTACTTTTTGAAGTAAAATCCCATTTTTCCCCTCTACCTTACCCTGCAATACCTGAGCGTTCTTTTTATTACGTAAATGATAGAAATTACTAACATCACCATTAACAGCTGACTGAATACTGATTTTACCAGAAAAGTTAAGTGGTTGAACGCTATAATTTATTGCAGCAATATTTTCTCTTGTAAAGGAAATTAACCTTTCAATTTTTATCTTTACTTTCCTGCCTTGCCTGTCTTCCCAGATAAGAGAACGGGTAATAACACCTTTTTTAAGGTCAAGCTTACGTATGTAATCAGTTAAATGTCCCTGCAACATGTTAAACTTCTCTTCGTTTATATATAAATTAATTTCACTCCAGTCTGCTAAATTAATCATAGTTTGACCCCGCCGTGGTAAAGACGGGGCTTCTTCTCCATAAATAATTTCTTCTGAAGCATATACACCATTAATATAAAAACCTGGAGTTGTTGTTTCCGCACTACCAGCATAATCTTCTTCAAGTGTACCTCGTAATCCCATATAACCATTTCCCAAAGAAAAAATTGCTTCATTGTGATGATTATTTTCAACTAAAAATTCATTTTCACTAATTTGCCAAGGTTGATAAGGATAAGCAGACTCTTTATTCATCTTTTCAGCATGATATTTTCGCAAATCTGACCCCCCATAATTTAAAAATAAATCTTAGTAAAGTATTTAATTACTCTTCTTTTTTATGTTCAGTAATAGTTTTTTTCAAAATATCAATTCCATGTGGAATGACGTCTACTATCGTTTCCAGGCATTCTTTAACTGCTTTTGAACTACCAGGTAAGTTGATAATTAATGTATCCTTTATGATACCTGCTCTGGCCCGTGAAAGAGCTGCTCTTCGCGTAATTTCTATAGTTTCGTGGCGCATCAATTCAGGTAAACCTGGAACTTCTTTTTCAATAACATCCATAGTTGCTTCTGGTGTAATATCACGAGGTGCAAAGCCTGTACCACCTGTAGTCAAAATCAAATCCACATCACCGGAATGGGAAAGATTTACTAATTCACTACTAATAACTTCTCTCTCATCTGGTATGATTTTATAATAAACACGTTCAGCTGAAAAATCAGCTAACATTTCTGTGATGACTGGGCCACTGAGATCCTCTCTCTCTCCACGCGACCCTTTATCACTAATGGTAATCACCGCAGTTCTGATCATAATTATTTATCAACTCCATTTTCTTTTTCAAAAATAATATCAATAGTATCATTCGGTTCTATCTCTCCACCAGAAATTACTTTTGCGAAAATACCTTCTAAGGGCATCACACAACTACCCACCTTCTGGGCAATTTCACAGCCATGGTGACACTCTTTACCAATCTGAGTAACTTCTAAGACTACATTTTCACCAATCTTCATCTGAGTACCAATTGGCAATTCATGAAGTACAAGTCCTTCAGTTGTTATATTTTCAGCGAAATCACCATAATCAAGGTCAAGACCTTTTGCCTCCATTTTTTTTATGCTTTTCATATCAAGCAGACTAATCTGACGGTGCCAATCACCACCATGGGCATCATTTTCTATGCCAAAATCCGGAATAATCTTCCCTACACGAATAGGTTCTTTCATAGTACCCTTTTCTATACTAATATTAATTGCTAATACTTTCCCCTTCATCAGCAAGACTCCTCTCTAATAAATGTTCCACTCTTCCCACCAGTTTTTTTCAATAATCTAATCTCACCAATTACCATCTCTTTATCTACAGCTTTACACATATCATAAACTGTAAGGCCTGCAATTGAAACACCTGTCAATGCCTCCATCTCCACACCTGTCTTGCCTGTGGTTTTGGCAGTAGCTTTGATCTCTAATGTAGATTTATCTTGAAAAGAAAATTCTATATCAATTCCAGTAATTAAAAGATTATGACACATTGGTATTAGATTAGGTGTTTCTTTAACACCAAGTATACCAGCGATACGAGCTGTTTCTAAAACTGCTCCTTTTTCTATATCTCCATCTCTAATCATCTTTAAAGTAGTAGGTTTCATGCTTACTGTTCCAGCCGCAAGAGCTACTCTTTCAGTCTCATTTTTTGCTGTAACATCAACCATACTAGCTTTACCATCTTCATTTACATGACTCAGCTTAGACATTTTAACCTCCAATCTGAAACATATTTCTATTTCCATCAGTAAAATTATTCTCTTCCAAAAAATTATGTCCTTCTGGTTTTTTGATAATTGCCTTTTTAAATACCTCTAATATTCCTTCCCTCTCCAGCAAACTACCTGATT
The DNA here is from genome assembly GCA_016278485.1 of Halanaerobiales bacterium. Classification (GTDB taxonomy): domain Bacteria; phylum Bacillota; class Halanaerobiia; order Halanaerobiales; family Halanaerobiaceae; genus JADQBT01. Next base: position 20,052 of record JADQBT010000018.1, on the reverse strand, counting down.
TATCTTTAAATGAAAATTCTAAATTACTGGCCAGACAAGGTCGCAAATTTCCATCTGCTGTTAAGCGAAAGCGGTTGCAATTATCACAAAATTTATGACTTACTGCCGCAATAAAACCAACACTGCCTTCACCATCGACCAATTTAAATTGTTGAGCTGGGCCACTTCCCCGAATTTTAAATGGAATTAACTTATGCTGGTCTCTAACTATCTCTTCTATCTTATTCAATGGTAAATAGCCATTCTCAAAATAACCACCATCTGTACCAATCGGCATATATTCAATAAACCTCACATGGAGAGCTTCTTCTTCTGTTAGTTTGACAAAATCTAGTATCTCATTATCGTTAAATCCATCAATTACGACAACATTAATTTTAACAGGGGTTAGATCTGCTTTAAACGCTGCATCAATACCATTTTTTACATCAACTAATTCACCGTTACGGGTTATATCTCTATATTTGGCAGGATTTAAAGTATCTAAACTGATATTTACTCTATCTAGGCCAGCTTCTGCCAGATCAAATGCAAATTGATCCAACAAAACGGCATTTGTTGTCATAGCAATATCTTTTAAACCAAGTTTCTTTAAACTCTTAACAAAATCTATAACTTCTAATCTTACCAATGGTTCTCCCCCGGTAATTCTCACTTTTTCAATACCAAGTTCCATACCCACTTTGACTATCTCTAATATTTCTTCATAACTTAAAATTTGCTGATGAGATTTTGCTTCAACTCCCTGGTCGGGCATACAATACCTACAACGAAGATTACAGCGGTCAGTTATAGAAATACGCAAATAATCAATTTTTCGTTGATATCGGTCAGTTATCTGTCCCATTTTTCCACTCCTAATCTACTGTATAATCTAAAGTATATATTTCAATATTAATGTTTTCTATAGTCAAGCCGGTCATTTCTTCTAAATATAACTTTAAATCTCTCTGTAATCTTTTTGCAATTTTATGCAGATTGCCTCCGTATGCTAAAGATAAAGAGAAACTTATCTTTAAGGCACCATCTTCTTTATTAACCTTTACTTTTTTCCAATTTACTAATACAGAAGCATGGTTCAGAAAGTAATTTATTAAATCAATTAAGACACGATTACTTATAATCAAATTCCCATAGAAACTAAATCTAGGCCTAACAATACTTTTTTCATGGCGCACAGTCTCTTCTCCTCTTTTAAAAAACAAATCCAGAGAATTGAGTAAATAACCGGGAAACTGTGGCTCCACTTCAATCAATGGCACTGGTATAACATGTTTACCTTCATTTTTCCTAATAGTTTTCGCCCGTTCAATTTCATCTTCAGTGGCGATCTCTCGAATATCAATATAGTTATCAATCTCAGGCAAGTCCAGATGTTCAATAATTTTTTCAATCATTCCTTTTGAAGTACCTATAATCAAAAGCTTTTCATCTGGGTAGTTCCGAAGCGCCTCTTTAACCTCACTTACCTGGAGTCTATCATAAAATAAAGCTCTTCTAATTGCAGCCATTTTACTTTCTTCTTTTTTAGCAGAAGAACCAGCCAATATTTTTCTGCCTTTTATTAATAATCCATCATCAATTATTAAAGGTATATTATATTTGCTTGTTAATAAACCAGCCCGGTGGCTTTTTCCACTTCCACTGGGACCAACCAGAGCATAAATTTCCATTTTAATTCTCCCTTTCCCTACATATCTATTATATACAACCCAGGGAAAATCTGCAATTAAGCAGCCACTTCATGCATTTCCATCTTCTTTAAATATATAAAATAACTAATCCCAGCCACAAAGGCGACTATTGACCAGATAAGATACATTTTATCTCCACCAATATTATCAAACATCCAACCACCAACTAAATTACCAATAATACTTCCTAAACCAATATAGGTAGCCGTAAATAAATTCTGTGCAGTTGCCCGAAATTTATCTGAAGTAACTTCATTTACATAATTAACACAGATCACATAAAATAGACCAAAAGATAAACTATGTAATACCTGTGAAGCAAGAAAGATAACCTTACTTGGATATAAACCTAATATTAACCAACGCAGAGCAAAAGAAAGGGCTGAAACAACAAAAATATTTTTCAACTTAAAACGAGCTAAAATTTTACCTGAAAGTAATAAGATTATTATCTCACTGATTGAACCTACCATTTTTGTTAGACCAAATAGTCCTTCTTTCCCTCCATTCGCTAAGACATAGAGTGGAAAATATGTAAGATTTGCATTCATCGTTACCTGCATTGCCAATACAAAAACCAAAAAAACCACAAAATCACGATTATTTAATATCTCTTTAAAATTAGCAAATTTCTTACCCCCGGTATCTAAACCAGATGAAGCAGTTGAAGGTAATTTATTACTAACAATTAGTGAAATGAACATTAATCCAGCTAAGACAAAGAAAGAATACGCAGTTGTGGTATTTTCAAAGAAAAATCCCAAAAAAGGTACAAGTGCTGTATAGCCAATCGTGCCCCAGAGACGAAATCTTCCGTATTCATTTCCTTTATTCCCAAGATAATTAAAAAGCATACTATCATAAAGTGGCCTAATCGGATTAGAAAAAATAGAATAAAAAACCATTAGAAGCATGATTATATAAAAACTAGACGTGGTTCTTAGCAATAAGGAGACTGTAATAACTCCCATTAAAGCAAACTGCAATACACGTTTATTTTTTGAAGCATTATCTGCTATTATTCCCCAAAAAGGCAGAGCAAACATTGCCACACCTCTAGCAACAGAATTTATAATACCGATTTCCTGTGAAGAAAGTCCCATTTTACTAAAATAAATATTAAAAAATGACTTAGCAGCCATAGTCATGTAGAAAAATAAATTAAAAATCTTAAATGGCATTTAAAAAAATCCTCCCTTATATTACTTATTACCTTATTTAATTTACAACTCATTTTATTATACATTCAGAGCTTTAGCTTGTAAAGTTAATGGGTAACAGGATGGCAATTAAATTACAAAAAGCCCCTCTACCAAACTAATTGGCACAGGAGCTTTAAATAGCTTATTTTAGTTTTTCTTGGGCTAATTTAAGTGCGTTTCTAATACCTTCATAGCCTGTGCAGCGACAAATATTGCTTTCAAGCCATTCTTTAGCTAACTTGTCATCTGCATCTGGATGTTCTTTCAATAGCGCATAGGCGTTTACCAAAAATCCTGGTGTACAATAACCACACTGGAAACCATCTTCTTCTAAGAATGTTTCTTGAATTATAGAATTTTTTATACCTTCCAATGTAATAATTTCTGCTCCTGCATCTACTTCTACTGCCAGCTTCATACATGATTTGACAGGTTTCTCATTAATCAAAACTGTACAGGCACCACAATCACCATTTTCACAACCAGGTTTAGCTGCAGTCAGACCAAGTTTTTCTCTTAATACACGCAGCAAAGTATCTGCTGGTCTGATGGCCACATCTCTAGTCTCACCATTAACCTTTAATTTTACCAGAGAGATATTTTCATATGCTTTCATTAAGCATCTCCTCCTAATTTATGCCATATTTCAGCTAAACTCTGCCCAAGCAGTAGGCGTCTATAATCAGCTGAACCTCGTTTATCATCTTTAATTGGAATCGGGAATTTAGCAACTATCTGCTCTACCTTCTCTTCCATCTCTAATTGGCTATCATTAAATATTGCTTCAATATCTTCTAGCCGGAATGGAAAAGCACAGATACTACTAAACGCAATTCTAATCTGATCTGCTTCATCTTTTAAAGCAGCTAGATGTAATAAGGGATAATCTACTTCAGACTGCTTTACTTTTCTAACATCATGATAATCTAATTCAGCAAATTTTTTAGGAACCTTCACTTGCACTAGAAACTCTCCTTCATTAAGAAGCATTCTTTTATCATAAGCTTCCGCAGCAGCAACTGTCCTCATTCCCTCTGGTCCAGCAAAAACAAAATTAGCTTCTACTAACATCAAAGGCAAAATTACTTCTCGATAAGGAAGTTTCCCGCAAATATTTCCTCCCATAGTTAATTGATTTCTTGTTGTATGATCAGCTACAGGTCGACAGGCAAGGCTGAACAGAGGAAAATAATCTTTTTCTACTATTTCATTTAATGTAAGGCAAGCGCCAAAAACATATTCATCATTTTTTTCACCGTGCTCTAAGCACTCATTAATATCTTTCAAATCAATTAAAGCATCGTATTTTTTTTGTCCATCACGTGCATTAGTTACAATTTCAGTTCCGCCAGCATAATAAATTGACTTTTCACCATCTGCTTTGAGCTGTTGATATAGTTCTACAGCTTCTTCAATATTAGCTGGACGATAGTATTTAAAATTAAATGGAATCATTATGACTTGCCTCCTTTACAGATTGCCAAATATCTTCTGGCAATAATGGAATGTAATTCAGTTTAACACCAGTAGCTCTAGATAATGCATTTGCAATAGCTCCAGGGATACCGATGATTCCTTGTTCGCCTAGACCACGTAAACCAAATGGCCCATCTCCCTGAGGAGTCTCAACAAAATCAATTTCATATTCAGGTTCCTCACCATACCGAAGAACTTTATAATCTCTCAGCACACCATTAACTACTTGTTCTCTACTATTAAAAACAAACCCTTCACTCCTGGCCAGACCAATTCCCATTGAGATAGCACCAACAACCTGGCCCCGGGCCAGATTCGGATTAATTACTTTACCTACATCCATACACGAAACAGCCTTCTTGATCTGATATGAATAATCATTTAAATCTAACTCTATTTCAACTGCCTGAGCACCCAATGTATATTCAAGACTAGGACGACCTTTGCCAGTCTCAGGGTCAATTCCGGACAAGCGACGTGCTATATAATTGCCCCGACCAATAACCTGTCCTTCGATCGCATTGCCATTTTCATATACATATCCATGTACCACATCATCAAGTGGCAGCCCAATTGATGGTTCATCTTCTAAGAAGACACGACCTCCCTCAACAATTAGATCTTCAGGTGGACAACGCAAAGGAATAGCCGCCGTCCGACAGATCTGGTCTATTGCATCATCAGCAGCTTCTAGTGCCGCTCTACCGGCCATCATTAAACTACGACTGGCAGCTGTTGACCAATCATGTGGCGCTGTTTCAGTATTAACTTCTTGAACGAGATGAATGTTTTCAGGACTAGTACCAAAACGTTCAGCAACAATTTGCGCAAGTCCAGTTTTACTTCCTTGTCCAATCTCCATAATGCCAGTATGCAGATTGAGACTACCATCCTTATTAAAGGTAATAATCGCTCCTGCCCCCGTATTAGGTGGCATTGCAGGTGATTTCCAGAGCAGTCCAAAACCTTTTGCTATTACTTTATTTTCATCTTTTTTTATAAAAGAACCTTGATCCCAATTAATCATTTTAGCAGCTCTCTTAATACATTCGCGTAGATCACCAGTATTTGCATCCATCAAACTCTGTGTAGGAGAAGTATCTCCTTCTTTAATTGCATTTTTCATTCTTATTTCAACCGGATCAATACCTGCTTTTTCAGCCAATAGATCCATACTTCTTTCAATTGGGAATGCAAGTTCAACATGTCCAAATCCACGGAATGCTGTTGCAAATGGGTGGTTTGTATAAACACATAAAGAATCACAGCGTACATTCGGAATATCATATGGTCCTGTACAAGAAATTGCAGCTGCATTACTTACATTTACCGCATAATCTGCATATGCGCCTGCATCAAAATGATAATCAAGCTCAGCTGCTATTAATTTTCCATCTGCTGTAGCCCCTAATCTAACTTTAGCCTCCATACCAATATGCCCAGGCGAACTAAGCATATCTTCTTCTCTATCATTGACCAGTTTTACAGGCCGACCATCAGCTGCTTTTGTTAGCAAATAACCTAATCCTTCCAATTGAATACCAGCCTTGCCTCCAAACCCACCGCCAATAGGTGGAGCTATGATTTTAATTTTACCGACCGGAATATCAAAATTAAAGCTTAATAATTCTTTTACAGTAAAGGGCGCCTGAGTTGTCGAATGGATAACCACATTTCCATTAGCCTTTATCTCTGATATTACAGCTCGTGTTTCCATTGCCACATGATCACAAGGTGGAAAAGAAAAAGTATCTTCTATTACAATCTCAGCATCTGCAATTGCTTGAGCAGCTTCACCCTTTCTAATCTTCGTGTGATTAGCAACATTACTGCCTGGTTCAGGATGAACAGCATCTATATGGGTATATTCATCCATATTCTCATGTAATAAAGGTGCATTAGCTTTTAAGCCATCAGTTGGACTACTAATAACCTCCAAATCTTCATATTTAACTTTTATTAATTCAACAGCATTTTTAGCCTGATGTTCAGTATTGGCAATTACAGCTGCAACTGGTTCTCCATAATGTCTAACTTTATGTAAAGCAAGTGGTGGATGATCACCCATATAAAGCCCCAGTGTAACAGGAAAGTCATCTCCAGTAATAACAGCCTGAACACCTGAAGCAGCTTCCGCCTCAGCAGTATCAATTGATTTAATCTTGGCATGGGCATGGGTACTAATCTTTAAAGCAGCATGCAGTAAGCCTGTTGGTTGATAATCGTTTACATATTCCTGCTTACCATGAACTTTATCCAAGCCATCGGTTCTCGAAAAAGAACGACCAATCTGTTTAAATTCACTCAATATTTTTCACACTCCCTCAAAAAATAATAAAAATATTTAAATCAAAAAAATCAGAAAAATCGACAATTCCTATCTTAATTTTAACTAAACCTAGTAATCCTGTCAAGTTAAGTCAGCTATAAAACTACCATAATTTATTATTTTATATTTTAATAATCTTTACTCTTGGCCCATCTTATCAACTCTTTAAAATTGGCATTTTTGCCATACATCAACATCCCGACCCGAAAGATCTTGGCCGCCAATCTGATCATAAAATAATTTGCAACAAGTAACAGTAGCACTGTTCCGATAATTTCTATAATTGATGGAGAACTAAAACCAAGTCTAATCAACATAGTTGTAGGCGAAGTAAAAGGAATATATGATAATATTTTGCTTACTATGCCAGCTGGACTTTTGATAATAGCTCCTGAAAAATAGATCGGTATAATAGGAATCAAGATTAAAATTCCGGTTGATTGCGAACCTGACTGAGCCTCTTTCATACCTGAACCAACAATGGCATTGATGCTGGCAACCATTACAAATCCCAGTGCAAAATAGATTAACATATAGAATGTTTTTAAGTTCAACAATGTGTAAATATTTACTCCAAGAAAATATTTAACTGCAAAAAGTCCAGCAACTGACCAGATTAGCACCTGAATAATTCCAAGTAGGCCGTAACCAATTACTTTCCCGGTCATTAAACTTCTGGCAGATATAGAAGATAAAATTAATTCTACAATTCGATTACCCTTTTCCTTGATAATACTCTGCAATAAGGCCCCACCTGAAAACATAGAGGCAAAAACCATCATCATGGCCAGACCAAAAGGTAAAAACATATTTACAATTGTATTATTTCCTCTGTTATCATTATTTTGTAATGTTGTTGCCTCGATTCTGACATCTTTGATAAGCTTATTAATTTCAATTGGTTCATAACCATGCGCCTGCAGCCTTTGATTATTGACTGCACTACTAACCACATTTTGTAATAAGTTTTCTTCTAAAGCCTGTAAATCATTAAAATAATAACTTACCTCATTATCTCTAAGTACATCAGCCGGGATTACCAACAATCCATCAAGCTGTTTTCTATTCATGAATGCTTTGTTAATCTCAGTCTGAGTATGATCGTAAATTTCAACTTCATAACCTTCTGCTTCTAAACTATGCTTTATCCTTAACTCTAATTGATTGGTCTGATCAATAATTCCAATTTTTAAATGTTCTGTTCTACCATCCCGAGTTGAGAAATAGCCAACTACTCCTCCAATCAGTAAAATTACTAAAGGAAGAAAGAAAGTCAAAATAATAAATGTTTTACTTTTGATCATCTTTTTAAATTCCCAGCGTGCTACTTTTAAACTATCCTGCATCTTCTGTACCTCCCTTTACCTCAGCTACAAAAATTTCATGTAAAGGAGGCCTCAAAATGGAGACTTCTTCAATATTAAGATCAGCTGGTAAACTTTTTATAAACTCAGCAGGGCTGATCTCTACCGGAAGATTAAAACTTACTTTAAGACCGTCAATTTCACTTTCATAAAATTTATTTTTATTTCTAAAGTAAGCTGGTTTATCAGTCAAGAGTCTCACCTTTCTGACACCAAACTCATCTTTTATCTTTTCTAAATCGCCATAGAGAACCTGACGTCCCTGATTTATCATAAAAATGCGATCACATAACTCTTCCACCATGCTCATCCGATGTGATGATAGGAGAATTGTTGTTCCACCTGCTGCCAGTTCTTTGATTACCTCTTTAAATAGATCCTGATTTACCGGGTCCAATCCCGAAAAAACCTCATCAAGCACTATTAATTTAGGGTTATGTAAAATTGAAATTATAAACTGTACCTTCTGTTGCATACCTTTGGATAGATCTTCAATCTTATTTTGGGCAAAGTTTTCTAAACCTAATTTTTTCAACCAATTTTCTGCCTTTGTTCTAGCTAAGCTCATCTCCATGCCCTTTAAATTAGCGAAATATAGAATTGTATCCAGCACAGGAGTATTGTCATAGATACCTCTTTCTTCAGGCAGATAACCTATTTTCTTTTTATTAATCTGATGGCCTGTCTGAAATAATATTTCACCCGAATCAGGAGCAAAAATCCCCATGATCATTCGGATTACAGTAGTCTTACCTGCTCCATTCGGTCCCAGGAGACCTAATATTTCTCCTGGAAGTACTGCAAAAGAAATATTGCTGGCTGCCTGAACTTTGTCAAAACTTTTACAGATATCTTTTACTTCTAAAATAGGTTTTAACAGTTTTCACACCACCTTATTTTTTTACTAATATTTACATTTAATTAAAGTATAACATATTTGAAAAAGAAAAAAAGACTATCCTCAAAAAAAGATAGCCTTTTTGGCAACTCTCAGTATTTTATTATAATTAAGCTATTAAAATAATATTATTCATATTTTTTTAATAACAAAGATGCATTTTGTCCACCAAAACCAAAGGAATTACTTAATGCAGCTTTTATCTCAACATTTTCTCTGGCAGTATGGGGAACATAGTCTAAGTCACATGCAGGATCAGGATTATCAAGATTAATTGTAGGTGGTATTACCCCTTTATTAATTGCCAAAGCCGTAATTAATGCTTCAACTCCACCTGCAGCACCAAGTAGATGACCTGTCATTGATTTAGTTGAACTAATAGCTAACTCATGAGCATGGTCGCCAAACACTCTTTTAATTGCTTTAGTTTCAAGCTCATCATTAAGTGGTGTGGAAGTACCATGTGCATTAATATAGCCAACTTCCTCTTTATTTATGCCTGACTTTCTTACCGCCATTGCCATAACACGAGTAGCCCCATCACCATCTGGAGACGGTGCCGTAATATGATATGCGTCAGCAGTTGCTCCATAACCAGCTACTTCAGCAATAATATTAGCCCCACGTGCTTTTGCATGTTCAAGATCTTCTAAAATTACAACTCCACTACCTTCACCAATTACAAAGCCATCCCGATCTTTATCAAAAGGGCGACTTGCTCTTTGTGGCTCATCATTTCTTGTGCTTAAAGCTTTCATAGAAGCAAAACCAGCTACACCAGAAGGAGTAATTGATGCTTCTGCTCCCCCCGCAATCATAACTTTTGCATCTCCACGGCGAATCGCTTCTGCAGCTTCACCAATAGCAGTAGTACCAGAAGCACAGGCTGTTACTGTATTACTATTCGGACCTTTTGCACCTGTATAAATAGCAACATGACCTGCTGCCATATTAGAAATCATCATGGGAATAAAGAAAGGACTTACCCTTCTTGGACCTCTTTTGATTAGTTTTTTCATCTGATCTTCCATGACCTCTAGACCACCAATACCAGAACCAATAATTATACCTGTCTGCTCAGCAATATCATCAGTAATTTCCAAACCTGCATTTTCAAGTGCACGTAATGCTGTTACAATTGCATACTGACTAAACATAGCCATTCTTTTTGCTTCTTTACGATCAATATAATCACCAGGATCAAAATCCACTATCTCAGCGCCAATTTTACTTGAATATTCTTCAGTATCAAAACCTTCAATTGCTTTGACACCTGATTTACCAGCAACTAAGTTATCCCAAAATTTATTTAAATCATCACCTAGTGCATGTAAGACACCAGCTCCAGTGATAACAACTCTATTACCCATTTACGAGTTCACCTTTCCTTTCACCATTTAAAAAATTAGTTAATCAATCTTACTCATTGTTTTCTTTAAACTCTTTGCATCCTCTACATTATATGCATCGGCTTTGCGATCAATACGACGCATTAAACCTTTTAAAACTCTTCCAGGTCCAACTTCAATAAAAGTCTGATAACCATCTTCTCTCAAGACCTCAATCGATTCTACCCAGCGGACACTATGATCAAGCTGGTCAATTAAAGCAGCTTTGATTTCAGCTGGGTCTGTTAGATAACCTGCAGTGACATTAGCCACAAATGGTAATTTAGGTTTATTAAATTCAATCTCATTAATTACTTCTGTAAGCTCTTTTTTGGCTGGCGCCATTAGTTTTGAATGAAAAGCACCACTTACTGAAAGTGGAATTACTTTCTTTGCTCCAGCTTCTTCAGCCAGTTCCACTGCTTTCGCAATAGCTGCAACTTCACCTGAGATTACAATTTGAGCTGGAGAATTATAATTTGCAACTTCACAAACTCCATCTGTCTTTTCGCATATTTCCAAGATTTCTTCCTTATTCAGACCAATTATTGCTGCCATAGTACCCTGTCCTTCTGGAAGTGCTTCATCCATTAACTCTCCCCGGCGTCGGACAAGCTTGAGACCATCAGCAAAAGAAATAACACCTGCTGCGGCCAATGCACTATATTCTCCCAAGCTATGCCCGGCAACAGCAGACGGCTCAATACCCTTTTCTGCCAGAACCTTTCTTACCATAGCACTCATTGTATAAATGGCCGGCTGGGTGTTTTTAGTATTATTCAAATCAGCCTCTGGCCCTTCTAAAATCATATGTTCTAGATCAAATCCCAATATTGAATTTGCCTCTTGCATAATATCCTTTGCTACCTCATATTCTTCCAGTAATTCTGCTCCCATGCCAACATATTGAGAGCCTTGCCCAGAAAACATAAAAGCTATTTTTTCAGACATTTAATTATTACCCCCGTTCCTCGTTCCATTCAATTACTGCTGAAGCCCAAGTTAGACCAGCACCAAAGGCAACTAAAACTACTATATCGCCTTTTTTAATTAAGCCTTTCTCTTTTGCTTCTGCTAGTGCAATCGGTACCGAAGCACTTGAAGTGTTACCGTATTCTGGTAAATTGACATAAACCTTATCAGATGAAAGCTTCAAACGACGTGCCGCTGCATCAATAATACGTGTATTAGCTTGATGGGGAATTAAAAGATCAATATCTTCTCTTTTCAGTCCAGCTTTCTTAATAACTTCCAAAGAAGCTTTACCCATTCTCTTCACAGCAAATTTATATACCGTATTGCCTTCCATCCGGATAAAATGTAATTTGTCTTTAACAGTCTCTTCCGAAGCTGGTTTTATTGTACCACCGGCTGGGACATGTAATGCATCTTGACCAGCACCATCAGCACCAAGATCATAGGCCAAAAATCCACCTTTTTCTGTAGACTGCATAACAGCTGCTCCAGCACCATCACCAAAAAGTACTGCTGTATCTCTATCTTCCCAATCAGTGATTCTCGATAAAGTCTCAACTCCAATTACAAGTACATTATCATACATACCTGAACTAATAAATTGACCAGCCACGCTTACACCATAGACAAAACCAGAACAACCAGCTTCCAAATCAAAAGCAGCAGCATTCTTTGCTCCTAGCTTTTCCTGAATTATACAGGAAGTAGCTGGAAAGATCATATCAGGTGTAACGGTAGCCACAATGATAAGATCAAGATCCTCTGGAGCTAAGTCAGCATCTTCCAAAGCTTCCTTTGCTGCCAAATATCCCATCTGGGAAGTTGTCATATCATCAGCAGCTATTCTCCGCTTTTCAATGCCTGTCCTACTTCTAATCCACTCATCTGATGTATCAACTATTTTTTCAATATCTTTATTTGTCATTACCTCTGGCGGTAAGTATTTACCATTGCCAGTAATTGTTGCTCTACGCAATATCTTCACCTTCCTTTTTCCTTATATAAATAATTTATATCAAATTTTCGACCATTAGTCAAGTTTTCTCAAAATTAATTTCACAATATTATTGCTAATTATAGACTATAATTTTAACTCTTTCACCTTCATTAAAACCTTCCTGATAGCGCTCTGCAACTAGATAGCCATCCGCTTCAGCCAAAATAGTAATTAAACTTGATTTGCCCGGAATGGGAGTTGCTCGTAATTTTTCTCCATCTTTATTTAGTGAAACTGGTATATACTCTTCCCTGCCCCGATCAGATTCAATATTTCTGGTTAAAATTGCACTCCGATAGTTAACCTGCAAACTCAAGTCAAATTCTTTTTTTGCCAAAAGTATATCTACTGCTTCTCTTACAAAACGATAACTTACATTCCAACTTGAAGCAGGATGACCTGGCAATCCAAAAACAGGTTGATTATCCAACATAGCAAAGATCGTAGGTTTACCTGGTTTTATCGCAACTCCGTGTACTAACACTCCAGGATTAGCCAGACTGTTTAACACATCTATTGTCATATCTTTAAGACCAACAGAACTACCACCTGAAATAAGAATTAAATCATATTCTTGCAATTCTTTTAACATTGCTACTAGTTCCGCAGGCTGATCTTTAACAATGCCTGCCACATAAACTTCTGCTCCAATCTCTTCCAACATTGCTTTTAATGTATAACTATTAATATCCCTTATTTCACCATGAGCAGGTTTTTTTCTTGGATCTATCAATTCATCACCTGTTGAAATCACAGCGACCTGGGGACGTTTATAGACCTCTACTTCACAAATTCCCAGAGCTGCCATTGCACCAATATGTCTAGCTGAAATTTTACACCCTTTTTTTAATACAGGTTGACCAACCTTAATATCTTCTCCCTGTTTAATAACATTCTCACCTGGTGCTACTTGACCATTAATCGAGATTAACTGATCATCAATCATTTCTGTATACTCTACCATTACAATTGCATCAGCACCTTCAGGTAGCATTCCTCCAGTGGGTATTGAGACTGCCGTGCCTGTTTCTACCTCACAATTAGCTTCCTTTCCCATAGCAACTTCCCCATTTTTTTCTAAAAAAACCGGCATAGACTCAGAAGCTCCTGCTACATCTGTTGACTTGACTGCATATCCATCAACCGAGGAACGGCTAAAAGGAGGTAAATCTTCAGGTGAATTAAGATTCTCTGCTAAAATTCTGCCTCGACTCTTTATAAATGGTACTATCTCTGTCTTTTTTTCTCTAATTGCTATTTTATCTTTAATTAATGCTGAAAATTCATCCGTATCTATTAAATCAAGAAATTCTCCCATTAAATCTCCTCCTTAAAACAATCCTAACTGGCATTTTTTCACTTTAATATCTGATTTATCAATTAACAGCCCAATTTCTGGAATCGGTCTTGTTAACAAATCTGCTAGCAAGTGAGCCTGGTAACAAGTTAAAGCTTTCACATTAAATTTAAATAGTAAATTACTTAATTCCTTATTTTGAAATAAATTAGTAGTTTCAATCCAAATTTGGGCTCTTTTTTTAATTATCTGAGCCGACTTTTTTTCAGTTTCACCATTTTTTAAATAAAAAATTAAATCAGGATTTAAATAACTAAGTAAACTGTTTCCTTCTATATAGAGTCGCTCTACTTCGCCAATTAATTCCCGGGCCATTTGATATGCTTGTGGTAGATCAGACGGTGAACTTTTTAATAGAACAACTCGGTCTGCCCCATTTTCTTTCAAGCGAGCAGTATCAGTACCAGCCTTATTTATTAGCTTCTGATCGGTTGTAACCAGATAATCAGCTAAATTTTCATTAACTGAAGTTTTAATTACACCAGTATAGTATTTAGTATTTTTCAATAATTTACTAATAAATGTTGTTTTGCCAGATTTACTTGCTGAACCTGACACACCAATAATTTCCATAAAATTAACCTCCCTAGACTATTATTAATCAAGTAAAAAGCCAGTGCTTATTTTCATGCACTAGCTTTTTCACTTAATTACTTTATTAAACTTGTAAACCGCATTTCCTTTAATTTTTTAAGTCAATTAAATCTATCTGATTATTAAATAGATCTACTGACATAATTTTATTAAGTAATTGCGGGTTTTTATCTAAATATACTTTAACACCTTCCAGCACCTGCATTGAGGCAATAGTTGAAACCACTGGCGAAAAGACTGCTGCTTTAGTTTCTTTTTGGCCACCTGCAAAAATATCTACAAGTTTCATTGTCTTACCAGCTATTATAGTAGTTAATTGGCCAAACCAGCCTTCAACTCCACCATGAATTAAAGGAATACTTTCTCGCCAGGCTATTTCTTCCAGCTTGAAACGGGCTGGAAAATTATCAAGTGCATCGAAGATTAAATCTATCTCTCCTGGCAGTTTAAGATCAACTTCTATTCTTTCATTAATTACTTCTATTTCAGTTTCCAGATTAAACTCCTTTAATCTCTGGCCGGCAACCTCGCTTTTGCTTTTTCCCAAATCATTACGTCCATAAAAAATCTGTCTGTTCAGATTTCCAGGTTCAATCGTATCAAAATCGTAAAGATAAATTTTCTTTACACCAATACGCTGTAATTGTTGGGCTTGATGAGTGCCCAGACCACCTGCACCAGCTATTAAAACACACATCTGGCGCAATTTGTCTGATTCTGACTTTGAGAATAATGGTTTTTGTCTTTGAAATATATCCACTATTTAACCCCCTGCTGAAGGCGGAAAAAGTGTGACAGTATCCCCATCATTTACTCTTGTCTGCAGATGATTTAAATGAAGTACATTTTTCCCATTAACCAGTATGATTGAGCCAGGCCGAATTTCATTTTTATCTAACAGTTTTTTACTAAAATATCCTTCATAACCCTCATCAAGCCATTTGATTATTTGAGAAATAACTACTGGTTGTTCAACTTCAAATTCAGTCCCAGCTGATTTTAAATTGATACGGAATAAAGAATAAAACTTGACTTTGATAGACATTATTTATTTCAGGCCTAGTTCCTGAAGTTTTTCGGCAGTAGGTCTACCGTCTTCACCCCAACCGCGCAATTGATAATATTCAGGAAGAAGTTCTTTGTAGTGTGAAACAACACCCTTCTGTGGACCGTCAGAAATAGCTTCTTCTGTGAATCTAGCTGGTAATATATCTTCTACAGGTTCAATGCCTGCATCTAAGTTAAATTGTCTTTCTAAGGTATAAATTCTTTCACCTGCCTGAAGTAATTCTTCAGTTGTATAGTTAAATCCTGTACCCGCATTTACTATTTCATTATAGTCATCTGCACCAAGCGCAAAAGAAGTAAAGAGGCACATGCCAATACCATCAATTACCGCAGTTAGATCCTGGAATATTTTAACCCACTCTGGTTTGCCTTTTAATTCTTGTGGATCAAGTTTTTCAGGTACTCCTAGTACTTCTGGAGAAATCATATAACCACGTACGTGACAACCGCCACGATTAGAAGTAACATAGTTCAGTCCTTGTCCCTGCACACCGCGTGGATCATAAGCAGGTAATTCTTGTTTTTTCACACTCATTGAAAGTTCTGGATGACCTTTAGAATCAGCTAATCTGTATGAGCCCTCTGCTAATTTGTCACCAATTCCTTCACGATATGCCATCTGTCTTGTATAATAAAGAATTGCTTCTGAGGATCCGAATTTCAACTCAGGACCATTTTCTAACTCTTCTTTATCAATATATCCCTTTTCATAAAGTTCCATTGCACATGCAATTGTAGTACCTGCAGTAATAGTATCTAATCCTAGCTCATTACAAATAAAATTAGCCTCTGTAACAGCATTTAAATCATCTACTCCACAATCAGCACCATATGCCCAACCTGATTCATACTCTGGTCCTTCTCCACTACGACCATTAGGTAATTTTACATCCCGACCACAACGAATTGGACACCCATAACAACCTTTATTACTCTGTAGATAACCTTTTTCAACAAGTGCTTCTCCAGAAACTTCATCAACTGCATCAAAAGTTGACTTTTGAAAGTTTCTTGAAGGATATAATCCTGTTGAATTAACAATATTATCTAATACTTTTGTACCAAGAGCTGGCAGACCTTCTCCTGTTACTCCATCTTCTTTTAACATCTTGGTCTGCTTTTTAACAACCTTCATCATTTCATCTTTATAATATTCAACTTGTTTTTCATCTGCTTTAATAATAACTGCTTTAAGATTCTTAGAACCCATTACTGCTCCAACTCCTGATCTTCCCGCAGCACGATGCTTTTCATTCATAATCGAGGCAAAAAGAACCTGATTTTCACCAGCAGGACCGATACAACTAACTCGGGCTTGATCATTACCAAACTCTGCCTGAAGTTGATCAGTTGTTTCATTTACTTTTTTACCCCAAAGATTTGTCGCATCCTTAAGCTCTACTTTTTCACCTTTAATAGATAAATAAACTGGTTTTTCTGATTTGCCTTCAAAAATGATAATATCATTTCCACTAAATCTCATCTCTGCTCCAAAAAAGCCACCAGAATTACTACTTGCAATAGTACCAGTTAATGGACCTTTGGTAATTACCATATAACGTCCACCGGTTGATGCAGCAGTACCAGTTAAAAGACCTGATGCATATATAAGTTTGTTTTCAGGGCTAAGGGGGTCAATCGTTGGGTCAATTTCATCAGCAAGAATCTTTGAGCCCAGACCTCTACCACCCAAAAACTTCTTAACCCTCTCATCAGCAATATTTTCTCTAGAAATTTCACCATTAGTTAAATTAACACGTAAAACTGAATATTCGTAAATTTTACCCATTATAAATACCTCCTTTAAATTTAATCTCCTTTCCAAACATGGGAGGCCCAGCAATTTCTCGTCTGAACCCAGTGGTCCTGACTCCATAAACCAGGGTAATGGTCCTTAGGTGACAGAACTTCAGAGGTATATTATTTATATTCTATACATAATTAGAAATTCCTGCTAATTAGCCATTTAATTCAAGTTTATTATTTAAACTTATTTTTTAAACTTAGTTTCAATTTAGACCAATTAATCTTAAAACAAAAGTAAGCTTAAGGCCATCACAGCCATACCAGCCATAAAACCATAGATCATCTGATGTCCCTTACCATATTTTCTAGAGGTAGGCAGCAGTTCATCAATGGAAATAAAGACCATAATTCCTGCAACACTCCCAAATAAAATACCAAAGGTTAAATCATTAAAAAAAGATCTAAAAACAAAATATCCCATCACAGCCCCTAATGGCTCTGCCAGACCAGAAAGAAAAGAATATAAGAAGGCTTTCTTCTTATCACCTGTTGCGTGATAGATTGGCACTGAAACAGATATACCCTCAGGGATATTGTGAATAGCTACTGCAATAGCAATTGATAGACCTAGAGTAGGGTCAGATAGCGCAGAAGCAAATGTTGCTAGTCCTTCTGGAAAGTTATGAATAGCTATCGCAAGTGCTGAAAACATACCCATTCTTAGTAAATTAGAATCTTCTACTTCATTTGCTTCTAATTCCTTTATTTCATTAGGATCCCTAACTGAATGGGGATTTTCAAATTCTGGTACAAATCTATCGATAATACCAATAATAATGACACCTAAAAAGAATGAACCCACCGTAGCCCATTCTCCTCCAGTAGCTCCTAAAGCAGTAGTTAGAGATTCTCTTGCCTTTACAATGATTTCTACAAATGATACATAGATCATTACACCGGCTGAAAAACCTAGTGCTACCGAGAGAAAAGAAGTATTCGTTTTTTTTGTAAAAAAAGCTAATGCACTACCTATACCTGTTGACAAACCAGCAAAAAGAGTTAAAGCAAATGCAATTAACACATTATCCACTATTTATCACCTAATTTTTCATTCTCACCAGCAAATCTATAAGGAGCCCGTTTCGCAAATTCAGCTACATTTCTAGCTCCCTTTCTGGTCGCTAATAATGTTCCTGGTCCACCTACACATCCACCTGGACAAGCCATACCTTCTAATAAGTAACCATCAAGTTGACCATGCTTAGCTTTAATTAGCATTTTCTTGCATTCTGCTAATCCATCTGCTTTCACATAATCAATTTTTTGATCATATATTTTTTGCATATTCTCTTGAATAGCAGCAGCTACTCCGCCTGCATTGGCATAACCTCGTCCAAATTTTGAGGCATCATAGATTCCCTCTTCTTCATCAATCTGAGTTAACTCAATATCTGCTGCAACAAAGATTGCTGCCAATTCTTCAAATGTAATGACATAATCAACATGGTCTTTTACCTCATCAGAAAGAGCTTCCAATTTTTTAGAAACACATGGTCCAATAAAAACAACTTTACTATCTGAATTACCTTCTTTAACCGATTCTGCTGATACAACCATTGGTGAATAAGATTCTGAAATATATTCTCTAGTTTCTGGTAGATGCTTATCAGAAATATAGGTCCAGGAAGGACAACAAGATGTACCTAGATAAGGCTGTTTTTCTGGTATGCAATTCTTAAATAACTCAGCTTCATGGAGTGAGGCTGCATCTGCACCCAGACTCACTTCTCTTACTTCAGTTATTCCAATTTTTTTCAAAGCAGTAATGATTTTTTCTGGTGTAACTAATGGTCCAAATTGTCCAACAAAAGAAGGGGCTATCACTGCCCTTAAATCTAAACCCTTCTTAATATCTTTAAGCAATTGATAAATCATAGACTTGTCTGCAATTGCTCCAAATGGGCAACTAATAATACATTGGCCACAGCTAACACATTTAGCATGATTTATTTTCGCCCGATCATATTCATCACTTTCAATAGCATCAACCCCACATGCTGCCGCACAAGGTCGTTCATACTTAACTATTGCACTATAGGGGCATGCTTCTTTACACTTACCGCAATTAATGCATTTTTCTTGATCAATAATTGCTCTCTTCTCCGCAATTGTAATTGCATCTACAGGGCAGACTATACTACAAGGGTGAGCAAGACATTTACGACAATTATCTGTTACATAATGAGCTTTAGTTGGACATTTTTCACAAGCAAAACGAATAACATTCACTAACTTTGTATTCAAGGTATCTTCATTATCTAAAAATTCTCTAATACTTGAAGATAATAATTTATGCTCTTGATGAGCTTGATAGTCCATACCCAAAGCCATTCTAACTCTAGCTGCTACAATAGCTCTTTCTTTGAAAATACTTGATCTATATGTAGGCTCTTCCGTATCTATAATTTTATAAGGTATCTGATCAAATTCATCCTCTTCTTGATCTGATAAAGCTAATTTGGCAACTTCAGCGAAAACCATCCGTCTAATTTTGACTATATCTGTATAAATACCTTTTAGACTCATTTTAGCCTCTCCATTACCTTACTGAGTACAACTTGATTTTTTGCAGAAAGAATTAATTCATCTTCAACTTTTACAACCGGAACATTATTAATATTTCCTTTACAATTATCAGTACAACTTATTTTCTTTATTTCAAATTTACCTGGATTTTCTTCAGCTAAATTTTCCAGTGCATCAAGAATGCTTAAAGCACCGACTAGTGAACAATGGCTACCAACACAAATTTCTACTGAAAACATCAGTTACCCTCCTTCAAGATAAACTACTACGCTAACTTCATTATATTAAAATATACTTAAGTTTACAAATTATGTCCAGTAAATGATAGTGTCAAGTTACCTTTGGATTTAGAGAAGACTCCCTTTTTGTAATTATTAA
>JADQBT010000022.1 GCA_016278485.1 Halanaerobiales bacterium | reverse complement strand
TATCAAGTTCTATATCTTCGATTTCTAGGTACTTATTTAACTCACTCACAGCATTCATTATTGTTTCCTCATTCATATTATTTATCTGCATATGATTATTTGAAGCGATAAATCTCTTTGCTTCTAAACCAAGTGCAAGCAAAACATCACAGGTATTATTATGAAAATTAGATATACAATAGCTTTCTATTGATGGATAGCTTAATAATATAACACCACCCCGTAAATCGCCATTATCATAGGGATCTTTTAATGTTAAAATTAAGTTCTTTATAAAATCAATATCTACATTTGATTCTGGATCCCTATCAAATAAATAATATATTGCTGTATTATCAACAGGGAAACTATAATCAGTTATTAATTCCTCAAATATATTATCTAAGTAACTGTTCTCATCTTCAATGTAGGAAATATGTGATTGTTCAGTATTAATTACTGCAACTTTAGAATTTTTGTTTTTTTACTCTTAAAATAACTGGCCCTATTTGTTCTTCTTCTTTCAATATAGTTATAATCAAGTATATCAACAAAAATCTTCTTTAATAAAGAAAACTCTGTCCTTCCACCTTCTACAATAAATAATACCCTACCTATGCTTTTATCTTTATTAAGTTTCATCATAATTTGGAAGCCCCTCAAATATACCGCTCAAATACATTTTTTCTATATTCTGAGCAAGTCTAGGCTGTTCTTCAGAAAATCGCTTAACCGAACTTCCTTCTGAACCATCAAAATTAACAGAATAAATTTGATCAGGTCTTAGAATAGACGTTGTTAGTAAGTTAGTAGAATGTGAAACAAAGAAAATCTGAGAAGAACTGGATGCTTTAATAAAATATTTAATTAATAACTCTTCTAATTCATTATGAAAACCACTTGATAATTCATCTACTAACAGCATACCCTTCTTGTTTATTATGTTTAAAAATGAAGGTAGTATATTTAACAATGTTTGATTTCCTAAAGATTCTTCTTCATAAGGTATAACTGTTTCAATATCATTTCTTCTAAAAAAAATCGTTTTGTTATTATCTCCAGTTCTTAAATTTATTTTTCTATTCGAAAATTCTTTAGAATATTCTATTGTCTGCTGGAAATTATGTTCTTCAAAGAAATTATTAATACTTGCTGTGCCCTGATTATTTAAATACTCATCCAGCAACAATTCATCTTTGCCATAAGGAATTACATCTCGATCGAAGGCATTAATATATATAGAGTTCTGAAGATATTCAAACCAAGTCTTTAGTATTTCATTACCTGCAAACCTTGTATTAAAATAAAGAGTTCTTAAGAATAGTGTTTCATTATCTAGATCATCTTCATCATAGATAGTTTCTTTGTCATCAACTATATACGACCGTGCATTAAGTCCCATTCTATCTAGTAATAGATTATTATCTATATATAATTTCTCAAAAATAGTATTCTTTATTGGATTATTCGATACTAAGTATCTTATCTCTTTGCCCATTACATTAAAATAATAATCTATTGAAAATTCCTCTTGATCAGAAAATAAGCATTTATATATTCTTGAATTAACATCTTTTTCTCTAAATAATAAGTCTAACAGAAATTTTATTGCGATAATAATATTTGATTTCCCGGATGCATTAGCACCAACAAACATTGTACCTTTTAAAACTCCACTATCAGCAACATTAATATCTTCTAAAAATTTATAATTAGTCCTAGAAAAGTCTATTTCAGTCATATTTTTAAATGATTTAAAGTTCTTTAAAATTATTTTTGATAACATTCTTCCCACCTCTTTTCTTTATAATTATATCATATATTCCTTATTATGTGTAATTCTTTTACGATATATACATTATGTATCGTAATTTTTTTACTATTAAGCAGCGTTTTTATAATATATGTACTTGATTATATCCGTTCTCGCACAATGTGAGTCTTTTTCGTTAATTTTCCTTCTACACCTTCTACACTCTTTGTACTTTAAAACATCATAATAAAAATAATCTTTAGAATAAACATTCCATAATTTATTTAATTCTTTTGCTTCTGCTTCATTTGCTTCAAAATTAGAACCTGCTCTCACAGTAATAATTCTATTATTTTTTAATATTGCATTTTGTTCAACTACTTTTCTTGAAATCATACCTTCTTTGATTGTCAATCTTATTTCATGAAGTCTAATTAATGTTTTTAGTTCACCAAACTTTTCAATAGGATATTCTACAATAATACCTTTACTGACAACTCCTCCTGAATTTTTTACATCCCCGTCAGTTCTCCACATATATACAATATCACCGACATCTATATCCTCTTTAAATTGATTTACACTCCAGTCAATTACTTCATTATTCTCCAATTTATTATTTACATCAAAGTATTTAGTATTGCCTTGAAAAATCCAGGTTTTCATAAAATCATCCTCATCTAAAATTATCTAATATACTCAACCAAATTCGGCTTCAAATTCCTTATTCCTCCACGTGGATTTTCAACATCACCTTCATATCTGGGAATAAGATGCAAATGTAAATGCATAATAGTCTGTCCAGCTGCTTTACCTACATTAAAACCTACATTATATCCATCAGGATTATATTTTTCATCAAGTACATCCTTGCATTGTTTTGTTAGTTGATACATCACCTTAATCTCTTCTGCTTCTGCATCAAAATAACTACTGTAATGTCTTTTCGGTATTATCAACAAATGCCCTTCATTTACTGGAAATTTGTCATAAATAGCAAAAGCAAGTTTATTTTCAACTACATATTCTTTTTGTTCAATATTACAAAAAATACAGTCCATTTAATTACCCCTTTAACCTATCTTTAAGGCGCCGATTATAATACCTGAGTTTCCTGAACTCAATTATATCCTGAAAATGACTGGTTAACTCTTTACTTAAAAATTGTTCTAACTCAGGATTTAACAGAAAATTATTATTGACTTCATCATGAATAAAATATTTTTTCTTATTTAAAAAGTGAACAGGATTTTGCTCAGCTTCTTTAATAAACCTTTCCAGCTCCCATTCCTGCCAGTTTTTATGCTTCTTGTTATTTAAATCTTTCTGGTACTTCTTATTGTCTTTATAAAAATTCATAAATGACTGACCAATTTCTTCTAAACTTACTTTCATTTGCAACTGGTCATCCTGAATAAAAGAGCTTAAGACAGGAATTTTATATAATTTACTCATTCTTGTTGATTCAAGATAAAGTAAAAGTTCTTCTGCTATAGTATTGAACCATTCTTTTTCTGTAGAATTCAGCTCACCAATATCATGCAAGAATCTTAAAAAACCTTTTTCATAATACCTGCTATTTAAATAATTTTTCATCTCTATATCTGTTCCCTGATAGAGATCAACTCGCATCGGTCTTCTTCCCAGTTCATCTTTTAACCTGAAATACTCATCCTTCATTCTGACTTCCAGTGGGTCATTTTTCTTCATTTTTTCAAATAGACTGATTAACTGTAAATCAATATTAATATCACAGCCTTCTGGAAAATCAAAGTCTTCAAGAGATCGAGATCTTCTTTTTCCTTCCTGCATAGGATTTTCACCTGCCAGCAGATAGGGAAGATAATGCGCTCTTTTATAATTACCTATAAAATCAAGCACCTTTAAATATCCTTTATTCTCAAACTTTCTTAAACCTCTCCCCAGTTGCTGCAGGAACACTACATATGATTCTGTCGGTCGTAAAAATAATACTGTATCCAGAGCTGGAATATCTACCCCTTCATTGAATATATCCACTGCAAAAATGACATCTATTTTCCCCTGGCTCAATTTTTTAACAACCTTATCTCTTTCCATAAAATATGGTCCCTTATCACTGGAACTGTGTACACAGACTGCATTTATTCCTTTTTCATTAAAATATTCAGCCATATATCTACTGTGTTCAATTGAAGCACAGAAACCCAGCGTTCTCTTACCTGACAATCTTAAATAATTCTTGTAAATTAAATCTGCCCGTTTATGACTAGAAAGCGCCTCTTCTAATTCCTTTTTATTATACTTACCATTGTTGAAGTTGATCTTGTCATAATCAACTTCTGGATCATAAATACCGTAATATTTAAAAGGAACAAGAAGACCACGATTAATTGCTGACCTTAAATTAATTTCATAAATCAAATTATTATTACAGAGTGCAAAAATATCCTTATTATCCATCCGATATGGAGTAGCAGTAAGGCCAAGAAAAAATTGAGGCTCAAAGTATTCCAGTATACTCAGATAACTGTCCGCTGCAGCATGATGAAACTCATCTACTACAATATAATCAAACTCCTCCTTTTCAAAATATTCTTTCAGATATTTATCTTTATGTAAGGTCTGGATACTGGCAAAAACAATATCGCCTGATTCATCTTTTTCTGTACCATTAAAAAAACTTGTTTTCAGTTCAGGATAAATATTTAGAAAAGATTCTTCTGCCTGTTTTAAAATTTCCTCACGATGGGCTACAAAAAGAATTTTATTATAATCTTCAGTATCAAAGGCAGCCAGATATGTTTTACCAACTCCAGTAGCTGCTGCCACAATCCCTTCTGAAATCCCTTCCTCCCTGGCAAGTTTCAGTTCATATAAAGCTTCTATCTGGGCACCTCTTGGCTGAGGTTTTTCTGCCTCTTGCAACTGTTTTTCTACAATTGAAATTTCACTGGCATCAATTTTCTTGATAATTTCAGGCTTTTTCCAGTGATCTGCATACTTTTTTAATACTTTATCAGTTATTGAAATTGAATAATTGTTAAATAGATCATCAAAATCTCTTTCAAATTCCCTGAATGCTTCAGGATCAGACTTTTCTTCCAGTCGATAATTCCATTCAATTCCGGAATGAAGAGCAGAATAACTGATATTGGATGAACCAACAAAAAGAACTTTCCCATCACTTTTTGAAAAAAAGTAGGCTTTTGGATGAAATGAAAGTTCACCATCATCTTCATAAAACTTTAACTCAAAGCTGTGCCCCTGCCAGTTACCAAGAAAATCTTTGAGTAAATATAGAGCTGAGGGTTCAGTTATATTTAAATATCTGGAAGTTAATATTTTGATGTTTGCCCCTTTTAAAGCCTGCTTTTTTAAATCTCTGGCGAGCAGTTGTGCTCCAGATTCTCTGAGAAAAGAGACAATTATCTTTACTTCCTGAGCATCTTCCAGTTCTTTAAGTAAACTGTCATATAAATACCTATTTCGACCAGTTAACGCGTTAATCATCTTTTCACCAACTTATAATTATTTGATACATTTATTATAAATTTCTATAAAATATAATTTTATCCTCCAATTATTTCTTAATATTTTATTAATTATCCTATTACTATCAGAGCAGACCCTTGCCCACCAGTAAAAATTTACTATAATAAAATTATAGGCATACATTAGTTCACAAGGAGAGAGGATCTGTATACGGAAATAATTTTAACCCTGGCTAGTACTTATGGTTTCCCGATGATAATTGCTGTCTTTTTACTCTTAAGAATTGAACCTGCCATTGCGGAACTTATAAAAGCAGTAGATAAACTTACTTTAATTAAATTAGCAGAACAAAATGATGAACTGCAGGAAGCAGAAAAACTAAAACAGAAATTAGAAACAAAGTATTTCAACTGAAAAAAGGGCAGGTAATGATCGTCCCTTTCCTTATAGATAATTAACTGCTTTTGCCTCCTCTTTACACTCACTAAATTTTTTCTTACATGCCTCAGGTTCATCCTCATTATAAATTCCTGTAATAGCAGGGTTTCTGGCAGTTCATCAACTTTTTTGACTGCCGATTTTATCTGGTTGGAATTTTTCGAAGCTTGATAATCGAGGGCTTCAGTTAAAAGTTCCTAAAGACATTTTCAGATCAGCTACACTTACGTTGTCTTATTGGGACACATGTAAAAAATAAAGTGCAACTAACCTTGTCTCACCTTCTTGTGTTCTAATTAAAGAAACTAAAACCATGCAAAGGATGATTTAATGACTAATAAAGCTAAACTTGTGAACCTATGTCCTGTTTTTTATTTCAAAGGACATAAAGTGAACTGTGCAATTTTATGTAAATAACCTGATTTTTAAATTTACCGAACACTATGATAAGACCTATAATTTTGCATCATATATAGGGATTCTATTGAGTTTATCGTTATCCAGGCTAAATCTGGCGAGGTTGAATCTCATTAGCTTTTTCATATTCATTATTATAAAAGAATAGTTCCTGAATATTTTTCTTGCTTACTGGTTTCATTTCTCCAGCAGGATAGCCAAAAGCAATCATTTCTGCAGGAAATACTCCCCAGACCTAAGCTAGCATATGTATATAAAAGGCTAAAAGAGCACCTCTCAAAATCAATAACTGGGTCGAACAAATCACGACTGCACTGCAATCTTTTTCCAAATTATTAAATTTGTAAAACATACTTGACATTTTGTAATGAGTGATTTACAATAAAAATATATTAATATAAAAGGAGATGGACATCTATGGATTTTATTATTTATCCCCTTGCCTCTCTTGGCTTTATCTTTGGACTTTCTGCATATACTCAAGTAAACTCTTTAAAAAGTAAGATTAAAGAACTTGAAAATGAAATTGAAAATATAAAGTCCTAAATTTTTTTAAACTATATGTAAAGGTTGGTTTACATATAGTACAAAGAACTTAACATTTAATTAAGAAAAGGAGTGAACTAGTTTGGATAAAAAAACTTATAGAAAAATAGGTATCTTCTTTCCTATTTTAATGGGAGTTACATTTACTTTAGGAATCGTCCTTAATAATTATATCCTTCCCATATTTGTTATGGTTATAGGTATATCACTTGTATTCATAGCAAAATCAAGGGTTAGAGATGTAATTGAAGATGAAAGGCATTATAAAATTGGAGGTTATGCAGGCAAATATGCTATTACATTATTTTCTATAATAGCCTCAATTATAGGTTTAATTTTAATAGTCCAGAAAAGCCCAATACTTGAAGCAGTTGCATACACATTATTTTGCTCTATTTCTGTACTGCTTCTTTGTTACCTTATTTTATATGTATACTTTGAAAAGAAAATGTAAGGGTGGTTAAATTTGAAAAATAAAATAAAAGTATTTAGAGCAATGCACGATTTAACCCAGGAAGAACTAGCACAAAAAGTAGGTGTAACCAGACAAACAATAATTTCAATTGAAAAAGAAAGATATGAGCCATCTTTATCATTAGCATTTAAGCTAGCATATCATTTTAATGTAAGTATCGAAGAATTATTTTTATTTAATGAATAGAACAAATTAGCTAGCTAATTAGTAATTCAAGAAGCAAATTCATCCCATGATATTCACCATCAAACGTAGTTATTTTTAGGTCAGTTACCTCCCAACCATAAAGACCCAGTGCTTTAAAGTACTGGGCACTGTTCTTTCGACTTGCTTTTGCTATTTCAAATGCAAGACTACTACAAACTATCAAAAATTATATCAGCAATATTACCATCAAAATATACCAAGTCGCCTTCTCTCAAATTCCATATTCCTCTCATTCCGCCTGGAATCATAATACCATCTCTTTCTACATAATTTTCAACTTCAGCTGTCCATTTCTCTTTCTCTATTACCCCATTACCCTTATCCATAAAACGGTCATTTGTCTCAAACTTTATAAACTCACCTTTATCATTAAAAGTAAAAATTCCATCAACCTCTATGCCACCATAATTCATAATTGCTTTAGCTTTATAATTATCAATCTCTTCCCACCTAATGTAATTTTGCAAAGCAGCATTAGGAACTATAAGTGTTTCAGCTAAAAAGGTAACTAAAGCAGACTGGTCCATCTCAGATCCTGCTACATCAAACAAAGTTATTATTTTCATCAGTTTCCCGATCATAGAACCTTTTCCATTTTGATATTTGTCTCTACCCTCAAAAGGGATTATTCCCATAACTATTGAACTCAGGTACGCTATTCTTGAAGGTTCAGAAACAAAATTATACTGTTCTGATCTTAGCTTTAATTGCTTACCATTATTACCTATAAAATCAACATCTTCAAATATAATTTTAGCATTTGACATCTTTTGTTTACCTATATATCCACAATATCTAAAATACCTCTGTACAGGAGTTGGTAGTGATATGATATCAGCTTCTGTAAAAGTTTGCTTACTAAAATTAGTCTTTTCAAGTTCGGCTTTCACTTCTAATCTATATAATTTTTTCATAAATAGAATATCCCCCTTCATTGCAAAAATACACTTATCTTCTTCGTAGAATTCTCACAATCTCTTTACTACTTACTACCTTTGCTCCATTTTCTAATGCTCTTTCCTTGATCTCCCCCAAAATATCGTAATGGGGATGCTTTATATTCTTATTTTGAAACCATTCTCTTTTAAGTCCTATTTTTTGAGCAAACTCGTGTAATTCTGATAACTCACCATCTGTTACTAAGTGTACTCCGTCAGTATATATCACAATAAATTTCCTTTCAATAATTATTTATGTTAGATAGAGATTCCTCTATTATATTTTTCTATGAAGTTGATTTAAATTCCTCTATAAAACTTATATTTACCGATATTAATAAATCTGATCACTTACGCCAGTGAATAGTTCAATATTATCCTTTTCTCACCAACTCTGTATTATAAAATTAGACTGAACACTAATGTTATTTAAGATTACATTTATTCTATTATTTAAAGCACATTATAATCTATTGACTTATATTGTTACTTATAGTATCATATTATTAAGTAAGGGTATACTATATTTCGAAAGGAGTCCCTAAGATGAAAACTTTATCTGCTTCTAAACTTGCAGACACTGTCAAGTTAAAA
>JADQBT010000031.1 GCA_016278485.1 Halanaerobiales bacterium | reverse complement strand
ATCAGCAGAAGATATCGATGTAGATGCTAATGGCAAAATAACTGGTTTATTTTAAATAGTAAAGAATTAGTGTTATAATATAAGTAAGTTAATGAAATTCGTAATAATTATGTTGACAGAGTAGATTAACAGGCGTTAAGAGTGCTCAGGAGATGGGACGTTGCTCCGAGACGAAAACCAGATTGGTTGCGGTCTGTTATTCGCGTTCGCTGTCACCAAAGTTTTCCTCTTTCTTTGGTGCAGAAACCTGTCATTGTCTCCAAAGGGGAGGGAGGTGCTGTAAAAATGAAAATATCTACTAAAAGATTGGCTTATTTGGCTTTTTTGATTGCTCTTAGTATTATTTTGACACGAATATTGAGTATTAGAATTCCAATAGCAGGTGTTGAAGGTGTAAGAATTGGTTTTGGTTCATTGCCAACTATTTTTGCCGGAATAGCGTTTGGTCCGTTAGCAGGTGGTATAGTTGGAGCAGTTAGTGATTTGCTGGGTTATTTTATCAATCCAATGGGTGCTTATATGCCACACTTTACATTTACTTCGTTTTTAACAGGTTTTATACCTGGATTAATGGTCTTTTTTGTATTAAAAAGATGCAGAACTTTTTGGGTGATTTTAGTAGCTATCTTAACAGGTCAAATCATTTCTTCATTAATTTTAGTTCCCTATTTTATTAATCAATTATTTGGGGTTCCACTTGCAGTTTTGATTCCCCCAAGATTAATTAGTCAGCTAGTTAATATTCCACTTTATGCATATTTCATAAAATCATTATTAAATCACCAATCATTAACGACTAGGGATATAGCAAATACAACATGTTAAGAATAAGTAAATTTAGAATGCGGTGAATTTTAAATATGTTTAATCTTAAGCAGGCAAAACAATTATTGGATACAAAGATTATTGGTCATAAAATTTATCACTTTCCCAGTATTGATTCAACAAATAAGTATCTGAAAAAAATAGCTATTAATAATTCGGAAGGTGTGGTTGTAATTGCAGATGAACAGACCTCAGGACGAGGAAGATTACAGCGCAATTGGTATTCACCTGCAGATGGAGGTTTATGGTTTTCAATTTTACTGCAGCCTACAATTGCACCCCAATATACGCCACTCCTTACAGCAACGGCGTCACTAGCATTATTTGATCTGCTTAAAAGTAAAAATATACCAGTTGAAATTAAATGGCCAAATGATATCATGGTTATGGGAAAAAAATTAGCAGGTATATTAGCTGAAAGTAAAATGCAAGCTAATGAATTTGCTTATGTTGTACTTGGAATAGGTCTTAATATCAAGCAAACAGTTTTTCCGCCTGAAATTGAGAATATAGCTATTTCTTTGGAACAATTAAATAACGAAAACTGCGAAAGAGAATATCTATTGGCAGAGTTTCTTAACTTTTTTGAAAAGTATTATTTTCTCTTAAATGGAGGTGAATATACCAAATTAGTTAAACTCTGGAAAAATAGATTAGACTTGATTGGTCAAGAAGTAAAAATAATTGAAGCTGGAAAAAATATTAATGGCATTGTCGAGAATATCTCTCAGTTAGGTGAAATTGTAATTAGGACTACTGATGGAAAGGTGCAAATCTTTAGAGCTGGTGATGTTTCATTGCGAAATATTTATTAGAAAAAAATCCTGCAAAAAAGCAGGACATCATTGATTAGTCTAGAAATATAGTATTGCAATAGAAAATTTTAAGTTTACAAATTATAAGGGGGAAAAATCTTGAAAAAACTAAGTATTATTTTAGCAGTTGTAATGATTTTTGCTTTTGCTTCTATGGTAATGGCACAAGATGATTTTAAAGTTGGTATGGTAACAGATGTCGGTGGACTTGGAGATCAGTCATTTAATGATTCTGCCTGGAGAGGTCTAAAAATGGCGGAAGAAGAGTTTGGTATTGATATTAATGTAATTGAGTCTAACTCTATGACTGATTATGTACCAAACTTAAGTAGTCTAGCAGAACAAGATTATGATATGGTTTGGGCTGTTGGTTTCTTAATGACAGATGCTTTAACTGAAGTATCAAAAATGTATCCTGATGTTACTTTTGGCATGATAGATGCAGTTGTTGAAAATCCAAATGTTGTTTCTGTAACTTTTGCAGAACATGAAGGATCTTTCTTAGCAGGTGTTGCTGCAGCTATGAAGAGCGAAAAAGATGTTGTAGGTTTTGTAGGTGGTATGGAAATGCCGCTAATTAAAAAGTTTGAAGCTGGTTACCGTGCTGGTGTAAAGGCAGTTAATCCTGATACTAAAGTATTGATTGGTTATACAGGAGCTTTTGATGATCCAGGTGCAGGTAAAGAATTAGCTCTTACTCAGTTTAGCCAAGGTGCAGATGTTGTTTATCATGCAGCTGGTGCCTGTGGTATTGGTGTAATCAAAGCAGCTCAGGAACAAGGTTTATATGCAATTGGTGTAGATTCACCACAGTTCCATCTTGCCCCAGAACATGTTCTAACAAGTATGATTAAGAGAATCGATGTAGCTGTATTTAAAGAAATTTCCGCTCTATATAATGGTAATTTTGAAGCTGGACATAGACCATATGGTCTTAATGAAAATGGTGTAGGCCTCTATCGTCCACAAGCTAAAAAAATGCTTTCAGAAGAAACTTTAGAAGCTGTAGATAATTATAAACAACAAATTATCAATGGAGAGATAGAAGTACCAACTAGTCCGGAAGATCTATAAAATTAGAATTAAATAAATTAATAACCTCGGAGTCATTATGATTCCGGGGTTATTTTTTTTATGCACCTTGTTTTAAGAAAAATTAATGTTATAATATAATACGTAAAGAATTAATTTTGATTGGAAGGATGTTATCATGATTTTAACAATGGATGTTGGTAATACTAATACAGTTCTTGGATTATATAAAGAAAATGAAATGCGTACTCATTGGCGAATATCTACAGATAAGAATAAGACTCCAGATGAATATGGAATTCTATTGCATAATTTGTTTGAATCTGCTAATTTGAGTTCAAATAAGGTAAAAGGTATTATTATTTCTAGTGTTGTTCCCCCAATAGTCAGGGTTTTAAAGAAGACTGCTAATAAATATTTTGGGGTTAAGCCCCTTGTAGTAGGTCCAGGCGTTAAAACAGGTATGAATATAAAAATGGATAACCCCCGTGAAGTGGGAGCAGATCGAATTGTAAATGCGGTTGCAGGACATCATTTCTATGATGGTGCTTTGATTATTGTTGATTTTGGAACCGCTACTACTTTTTGTGCAGTCTCTGAGAATGGTGATTACCTTGGAGGGGCGATTGCTCCTGGTATAGGTATTTCTGCTGAAGCTCTTTTTAATCAATCAGCAAAACTACCCAGAATAGAATTATTATCACCCAAAAGAGCAGTTGCTAAAAATACTATTTCTGGTATGCAGGCCGGTATTGTTTATGGTTTTGTGGGACAAGTTGAATATTTGATAGATAAATTTAAAGAAGAATTATCAGCAGAATCAACCGTTATAGCAACTGGAGGTCTAGTAAGTTTAATATCACGAGAAACAGATAAAATTGATGTTATTGAACCTTTCTTAACTTTAAAAGGTTTGCATGTAATAGGAGAAATGAATGGAATTAAGGAGTGATTTAGTTGCAAATTGATAGCCTAAAGATTGACAAACCAGTCTTTATGGCTCCAATGGCTGGGGTAAGTGATTTCCCTTATAGAAAGATTGTTAGAGAAATGGGTTGTCAGCTTGTTTATACAGAAATGGTTAGTGCGAAAGGTATTAATTATGGAAATAATCATAGTGAAGAGTTAATTGATTTTTCTCGCGAAGGAGGTCTGATTGCTGTACAGATATTTGGGGATGATCCTGGGCAAATGGCTCAGGCGGCAAAGGAGATTGACAATAAATTTCGACCTGATATTATTGATATTAATATGGGGTGTCCTGCCAAAAAAATAGTAAAGACAGGTGCTGGTTCTGCATTGATGAAAAATCCAGAGTTAGCGGAAAAGATTATTCGCCAAGTAGTTAAAGCTGTATCTGTTCCAGTTACTGTGAAAATGAGAAGTGGTTGGGCAGAAAATAACACAAATGCAGTTGAGATTGCCTTAAAGGCTGAGAAAGCCGGGGCTGCGGCTGTTGCTGTTCATGGAAGAACTAGAAATCAGTTCTATCGTGGCAAAGCTGATTGGCAAGTAATTAAAGAAGTTTCTGAAAACCTGGGAATACCGGTTATTGGAAATGGAGATATTTTTGATCCGCAAGATGTTATTGATATGTTCAATGAAACAGGGTGTAAGGCGGTCATGATAGGTAGAGGATGTCAAGGTAATCCCTGGATATTCAAGCGGATAATTCATTACTTGCAAACGGGAAAAATATTACCTAGAGTAACTGAATTTGATAAAATTAATATGGCAATTAGACATTTGCAGATGGCTTGTGATTATTATGGAGAAGATATAGCTATTCCTTTAATGAGAAAACATTTGGCTTGGTATTTAAAAGGTATGCCAAATTCCTCAAAAGTTAAAAATGAAATTAATCAAATTTATGATAAAAATAAGGTAGTTTCAATATTAGAATCATATCGAAACCACCTTTTATAATCAACTAATATTTTTTTATTGACATTAGTTCCATTAATTTTTTAGCTGCCTGGTCCATGGCATGTGGACCTAATAAAATAATTGCATCGTTCGGTTCAACATTTTCTAGTACTGTAAAAAGAGCTGGTTCAAGCTCTTGAAAGTGATTATACGGAATACTATTTTTCTCTAAGGTCTGTAGAAAGATACCTTCTTCTTCAGAGGTTACACAATCAAGCTCAGCAGCTGTATCATAACACGAGCATGTAAGTAACAAGTAATTTTTTAATTCCTTTACTTTATTTGCAATTGTTTTAGCATTTTCATGATTAATCCTAGTGCCTCGGTTTCCGCGCAGTGAATTAACTATTAGATATCTTTTGTTATCTAGTTCTTTTAATGCTGAGAGTACAGCATCGTAACTGCCTGGATTATGGGCACAATCATCAATAACTGTAAAGTCATCATGATAAATGATCTCCATTCTTCTCCAGACACCTTTAAATTCTTTAAAAAATGCTTGAATGTGTTCTGGTTTTATTCCATAATAAAGTGCTATTGTTGTAGCAATTAATATGTTATAAATATTGTGTATTCCTTGTAAATAGGTTGATATTTTAAATGAGAATGGTTCAATGACTTGACCATCTTTTGTTTTTAACTGATGTGATAGCGAATAATCAAAAATTGTTTTTAAATTCTCGCGTTTAATATTTTCTGCTTGAACAGTTGCAGGGTGATAGATAGCATAACTGATTAAATTTGGTGCGATATCATGCATCCGATTTAGCCAAGAATCATCATTATTTAAAAGAACAAGAGTTTCTGGTTTATCCGTTTCTAAAAATGATTGTTTGACTTTTCTGTAAGAAGAAAAATCTGGATGTAGGTCGAAATGATCTGGGGTAATATTTGTACCAACTTTAACTGCATATTCTGTGTTTGCAATACGGTCAAGCTTTATGCCATGTGATGAAACTTCCATACAGGCAAATTTTAAATCATTATTAATCATATCACGTAAACTTTGTTGTAAATTAACTGGTGTTGGTGTAGTCAATTTGCCGGGGAGTATATCTTTCCCATTATCTACGGATACTGTACCTATTAGACCGGCTTGTTTTTTTTCAAAATTTAATAACTGATAAATTAAATGTGTTGTAGTAGTTTTTCCGTTTGTCCCAGTTATACCAATAATGTCAATTTCTTTAGATGGATAGCTATAATGATTGGCTGCAAGTTTACCAAGAAGTTCGCGACTATTTTCAACTTTTATAATTGGGACTTCTTGTTGGGGATAATCTTCTTCACAGAAAATCATGCTTGCACCATTGGCTATTGCTTCGGATATATAATTATGGCCATCATCTTTATGTCCTTTTATTGCTACAAATGTATCACCGGGTTCCACCTGACGAGAATCGCAGGTTATTTTCATAGTAAAACCTCCAGCCTTAATAATCTTTTATTCTTATATTGATATTATATCATAATTCATGCCAAAACATTCAAGGTAAATAATTTTATGAATCCATTGAATCAGAAAGGAATGGTTTTATGAAAAAGGTTATCAGTATCAGTCTCGGCTCGAGTAGAAGGGATCACATTGTTGAAACATCAATTTTTAATGAAAAAATAATTATTGAAAGGCGTGGAACTAATGGTGACAAAGCAAAGGCAGCCAATCTGTTTACAGAATTGGATGGAAAATATGATGCTTTTGGTTTGGGAGGAATTGATCTTTATATAAGGTCTGGTGATAATAGATATAGATTCAGGGATGCAAAAAAAATAATAAAAAATGTAAAAAAAACTCCTGTAGTTGATGGAACTGGTTTGAAAAATACGCTTGAAAGAAGAATTGTTAAATATTTAGAAGAAAAAATGGGTTTTGATTTTTCTAAATATAATATTTTAATGGTTGCAGCTGTTGACAGATTTGGTATGGCAGAATCTTTTGCTGATACGGGTGCTAAAATATTATTTGGTGATTTAATTTTTGGTCTGGGTTTACCATTAGCTATTAAATCATTTAAGACCTTACATAAAGTAGTGTCAATCTTAGCACCTTTTATTGTTTTACTACCTTTTGAACTATTATATCCGACTGGATCAAAACAAAATAGTGGTATAAAAAATGCAGATAAATATGCAAAATATTATGAGTGGGCGGATATTATAGCAGGGGATTTTCATTTTATAAATCATTATAGTCCTGATAATTTAGAAAATAAAATAATTATAACTAATACAGTAACTGAAGATAATATAAAGAAGTTGAAGAAAAAGGGGGTTAAATTATTAATTACTACAACACCTGAGTTTAATGGTCGTTCTTTTGGTACAAATGTCATGGAAGCTGTTTTAGTTTCTATATTAAATCAACCAGTAGAAAATATTACTGTCGATGATTATAATAACTTACTTGATAAATTGAACTTTTTACCCAGAATTATAAATTTTGACTAATAATTTATTTGTTTGAGAGATTCTTGACAATAACTGGTTATTAAATTATAATAATTAATAATTGTAATGAATAAATTAGTGTCAAGTGATTTTTTCTTGGCACTTGTTTACTGTACGGATTAATATTTAGTAAAGGGGTATTATTATGGCAGATGAAGTTTTACTTACAGAGGAAGGTTATCAAAAGCTCGAGAAAGAGTTAAATCATCTTGAAAATGAAAAACGCAGGGAAATTGCTAAGAGAATAAAAGTAGCACGAGAATTTGGAGATATCAGTGAAAATTCAGAATATGATGATGCAAAAAATGAGCAGGCATTTGTAGAAGGACGTATTAAAGAAATACAAAACATGCTACGCAATGCTAAAGTGGTTAAAGATTCTGAAGTGACTGACACAAAAGTTAATATTGGGACTACTGTAAAATTAAAAGAGTTGGAATCAAACGAAGATTACAAATATACATTGGTTGGATCAGCAGAATCAGATCCGCTAAACTATAAGATTTCAAATGAGTCTCCAATTGGAAAGGCCATTATCGGCCATAAAATTGGTGATGTAGTAGCTGTTGAGGTTCCATCTGGTCGGGTTAAATATAAAATAACTTCTATTGAAAAGACTAAAAAAAACAAGTAATTTGCAAACAAGGAAGTGATAAAAGTGACAGCAAACAATAAAGAAGAATTAAATGATCTGATGCTGCAAAGAAGAGAAAAATTGAGTGGATTACGTCAATCTGAAAAAGTTGCGTTCGCAGAGAAATATGAAATTACTGAATATGCAGCTCCTTTAGAAGATAATTTTGCTGATTTTGAGGAGGAAAGTGTTCAATTAGCTGGACGGTTAATGGCTATTAGAACACACGGTAAAGCCAGTTTTGCTGATTTAATGGATAAAACTGGTAGAGTCCAATTATATATTAAACAAAATTTAGTTGGTGAGGACGAATATGATTTCTTTCAAGAATTAGATCTTGGAGACATTATTGGTGTAACTGGAACAGTCTTTAAGACGCGTAGAGGGGAAGTTTCAATTAGAGTAAAATCTTTTGAATTATTAACTAAGTCTTTGCGTCCATTACCAGAAAAGTTTCATGGTTTAAAAGATAAAGAACTTCGGTATCGCCAACGTTATTTAGATCTTATTGTTAATCCTGAAGTTAGAGAAACATTTAAAATAAGAAGTGAAATAATAAGAGAAATGCGGAGATACTTAGAAGATAAAGATTTTCTTGAGGTAGAAACTCCTATGATGCATCCTATTGCCGGAGGAGCTACTGCTAGACCATTTATTACACATCATAATGCACTTGATATGGATTTATATTTGAGAATAGCTCCTGAACTTTATTTGAAAAGGTTAATTGTGGGTGGATTTGATAAAGTATTTGAAATCAATCGTAACTTCAGGAATGAAGGTATGTCTTATAAACATAATCCCGAATTTACAATGATGGAACTTTATCAAGCACAGGCTGATTATCATGATATGATGGAACTGACAGAAAATCTTATTTCTAACGTTGCTGAAAAGGTTTTGGGTACGACAACAGTTACTTATGATGATCAAGAAATAGATTTTGCGCCTCCTTGGAAACGTATTACGATGGTTGAAGCTGTAGAAGAATTTACAGGCATTAACTTTAAAGAAATAGATGATATAGAAACTGCTCGCAAAGAGGCTAAGAATGTTGGGGTTCATGTGGAAGACGACATGTCAGTCGGAGAAATACTAAATGAGGTTTTTGAAGAAAGGGTTGAAGAAAAACTAATACAACCTACCTTTATAATGGATTATCCAATTGAAGTTTCTCCACTTGCTAAAAACAAAGAGAATGATCCTGGATTTACTTATCGATTTGAAGCTTTTGTTTATTCTCGCGAAATTGCTAATGCATTTAGTGAGTTAAATGATCCTGAAGAACAATATAGAAGATTTAATAAACAAGTTGAGATGCGTGAAGCTGGTGATGAAGAGGCACAGATGATGGATGAAGACTTTATTAGAGCACTTGAATATGGTATGCCTCCCACAGGTGGGCTGGGAATTGGAATTGACCGTCTTGTAATGTTAATGACTAATACTAGTTCAATTAGAGACGTTATTTTATTTCCTACTATGCGACCTGAAAGTAATAATTAGAGTAATATTTACAAAAAAGACGTTTGAGGGACATCCTAATTTTATAGGGTGTTCTTTTTGCATTTTGTTAGAAAA
This sequence comes from Halanaerobiales bacterium, assembly GCA_016278485.1. Classification (GTDB taxonomy): domain Bacteria; phylum Bacillota; class Halanaerobiia; order Halanaerobiales; family Halanaerobiaceae; genus JADQBT01. The sequence continues at coordinate 482 of JADQBT010000031.1, read as the reverse complement.
TAAAATATAATTATTTCATAAGCAGTTTGGGGGTGGGAAAATGATTACCTTAAATATTAATAGTAACAAAAAAGTAGAAATGATTGATGTTACTGGAATTATTAAAGATAAATTAAGAGAAGCAAAAGTTGAAAATGGTTTACTACTTATTAATGTGCCTCATACCACAGCTGCTGTTACTATTAACGAAAGTGCTGACCCAGATGTAAGAAGAGATATGATAAATAAAATTAATGAACTAGTACCTTTTAATGATGCCTACAAACATATTGAAGGTAATTCAGCTGCTCATATTAAATCAACTTTATATGGAAGTAGTGAATGTTTAATGATAGAAAAATCTGATTTAAAATTGGGTACCTGGCAAGCAATTTACTTTTGTGAATTTGATGGACCACGGCAAAGAAAAATGAATTTAAAGATTATCGAAAATAGTTCTTGACAGAGTGGAGTGTGTTTGATAAGATAGTAAACGTCGCATT